>JAKALX010000459.1 GCA_021823905.1 Chloroflexota bacterium
GCCTCCCCCGGCTTCGCTCCGGCCGCCGGGTTGAGCTGTGCGAGGCGGTAGACCGCTTCCGGGCTACCCTGCTTGGCGGCCGCACGTAGCCATGTCACTGCCTTGGTGAGGTCCTTCTCCACGCCCACGCCCTGCGCAAAAAGTGAACCCAGAACTTCCTCTGCAGGGACGTACCCCTGCTGCCCGGCAGAGAGCACCCAGGACGCGCCGGCCGCCTCATCCTTGGCAACGCCACTTCCCTTGAGGTAGAGCAGTCCGATGGCGAATTGGGCGGGAGCGTGGCCCTGCTTGGCCGACTTCTCGAGCCAGCGCGCGGCCTCGACGGGATCGAGCTTCACGCCATGTCCTTTGAGGTAGGCGAGGCCGAGGTCGTATTGCGCCTTGGCGTGGCCGAGGGACGCCGCCTTCCGGTACCAGTTGACCGCCACCTCCGGGTCGGCGACGACCCCCTGCCCCATCTCGTACATGTAACCGAGGTAGAACTCCGCCTCGATGTTGCCCGCCTCGGCGAGAGGCTTCCAGATCTCGAGTGCCTTCGCGTAGTCGTTCGCCTCATAGGCTTTCAGCCCAGCGGCGAGAGGACCGCCCGCCCCCTGCGCCGGGGCGTTAGCGACGGATAGCGCACCTACGAGCAGAACCAGCCCGATGCGGCCAATCGCGACCCTCATGGCATCCTCCACCGGTGACGCGTCGGCCACCTCCGCACAGCCGCCGCATCACGAGTTGCCGCTTATCGTAACATCGCCGTTCCAGTTCCAGGCGCGGGCGTTGACAGCTGAGTGATGGGGTGAGGGCGAGCGCCATGCTCCTCTCACCTTTCCCGAACCCCGGGCCCCGAACATTCGGCCTCAACCCTCAGGGCCGGACGGTCTTCGCCGCTACTTTCAGCCCCGCCATCAGGCTCTTGACTTCCGCCTTCAACTCCTCCACTTCAGTCAGCCGTGCCTTCAGGGCAGCAATTTCGGTCTTCTGGTCTTCGATTTGGGCTTGCTGTTCCTGGATCGCCTTGACCATCGGAGCGATGAAGTCGGTGTAGCGCAGCGACAACGTGCGGTCCTTGTCCGCGCCGATCCCGAGCACGTTGTAACCGTCGCCGAGCAGCGTCTCGACGTCCTGGGCAACAAAACCCAGGTCCGTCCGGCCGTTGCCCTGCTTGAGCGTGAACGACACCGGCCGCAGCGCCATCACGAAGTCGAGCCCGAGGTCGAGGTCCTGGATGTTCGTCTTTGCTCGGACATCCGACAAGTTTGACCACCCCACTGGTCCACCGATCTGGGTCACGTTGTTGTCCCCGACCTGGATGTGGTACGAGGCATCGGCCACGGCATTGAAGCCAATCGCAGTCGAGTCCACCTGACCTCCCGTGTTCGGACCGGAGAAAGTGCCCAGGAATGTGTTCTTGGAACCGGTCGCGTTGCCCGAGCCGGCGTTCGCGCCGATCGCAGCGTTGTAGTTGCCCTGCGTATTCAAACCCAGGGCGTAGACGCCGGTGGCCGTATTGTAGTACCCGGTGGTGTTGTACTCCAAGGCGATCGCCCCGAGCGCGGTGTTGTGAATTCCGTCTTCACCGGCATTCCCCCCGTCCGGTTGGTTGGCAGCCAGCGTGTCAACCCCGACCGCGGTATTGTACGAGGCGTACCCGACGTTGCCATTGGCGAAGCTCTGCGTTTGCAGCGCGTTGATGCCGACTGCCGTGTTCCCGTATGCGTACGCGCTGTTGTTGAACAGTGCGTTGGCGCCGAGGCCGGTGTTGGCGTTCCCCAGGTTTCCAGGGCTCCACGCTGAGGTTCCGCGCATCGCCTTCTCGATGAACACCGCCATCTGGTCGCGGGTGACGGGTGTGCCGGGGCAGTAGTCCCCTCCGCCGCAGCCGGCCGTGATCCCGTCCGCTCCGAACTGCTCGATCCACGGGTCGAACCCCGTCGTGCAGGTGATGTCGGCGAACGGCACCCCCGGCACACACGCCGGCGGCGTGTACGGATTGTTCGGGCTCGCGGCCACATCCTCCGTGCCTATTCTCTCCTGCGCATCAACCGGTAGTACGGCTACGCACAGAATGCCCACGATGACGCTGCCGATCCACGAGAAGCCCTTCATCGCATCCTCCGACCCGCCTCGCCTATCCGGCAGGCGGCTGTAGGGGAACGTCGCCACCGGCCAGCACCACCCCCACCCCCTCGTGGAATCGACTTTCCCCTACACTTGGCTTGTCGAAGAGAACCTGTCGCTCGCAGGGTACATTCCAGCCCTAGCAAGGAACCGGGCCGGATTTCGCCAAGACCCCTCCTTCATGGTCTGCGGCGAAGGTGCTTGAAGCCCACGCCCCACCGATCAAGCCGCAAAGGCGCGGGCGGGGCGACCGAAGCCGCGCCGCGCTGGAAGGAATCCGTCGAGCACGCCTAGGGCGCCCAGTGCAGCCCGAGCGCCTTGGCGAGGAAAACCGCCATCTGGTCCCGCGTCACCGGCGTGGTCGGGCAGAAGTTGCCGCCACCGCAGCCGCTCGTGATGCCGGCCGCCGCCAGGGCCTCGATGTACTGGAACGCCCAGTAGTTCGTCGGGACGTCGGTGAACGTCGCCGTCCCCGGCGCGGGCGAAACCTGGAGGTGGTAGAAGATGCGGCCGGCGCGGAACCGCGTCAGGTTGCTCGCGATAGAAGGCCACACGGTGAAATCGTAACTGTGGCTGCCGTTCATCACCGTTACGGCCGAGCTGAGGGTGTAAGACCAGGCCCCGCAAGTTCCTGGTGAACCGTAGCCAGTCCAAGCACTGCTGCCGGTGCAGGCCCCCGTATCCGGACAATCGCGGAGCGCCAACGACAGATACCCCGAGGGGTCCTCGTTGCAGGCCACGAGCTCGAGCGCCGTGATGGCTGCGCCCGTGGGAAGGTTGATGCTCATGCCGAAGAGGCCCGTGGTCCCGGTCGAGTAGCGCATGCCGTCGGACGACTCGTCGAACGTCGTCGAGTTGTTAGTCGGCACGAACCCGCGCGCCGGCGTCGTCAGGGCCGCGTCGGCGCTCACCCCCCAGTCCGGCGTGGCGGAATCAGCAGCCTCAGCCGCCTTCATCGGCCGGAACACCGCGAGGTCGGCAGCAGGAGGAGAAGGCGGCGCCGCGAAAGCCGAGGCTCCGACAAGAAGAACGGCCAAGGCCGCGCATACTCCCCAGACCCAACTCGTTGCCGTCGTCGTCGTGATCTCTCTACCCCTCGGAACGTCGCTGATCGACGGCACTCGCCTCATGTCGCCCTCCCAGTCGCGTCACCTATTCGTACAGCGGCCACAACTGACAGCCGGTGT
>JAKALX010000460.1 GCA_021823905.1 Chloroflexota bacterium
TCCGGGCACTGGTGGAAGTCCGGGTGGGCCAGGATGAGGTCGGCCGGGCGCTCGCGATGGGCGAGGTGCGCCTGCCGTCGCCAGCCGGCGATCAAGCCGAGACGTTCGTGCTGCCTCCGAGCATGCTGGACGGCGCGCAGCAGGTGTCGATCGGGCTACTCCTCGCGCAGCCCCAGGACAAGCCCTCGCTGCCGTTCGCGGTCGACGCGGTGGAGATGTTCGCTCCGGTGCCCGCGAAGGCCGTCGCGGTGATCCGACGCAGCGCGGGCAGCCCGAACGGGGCAGCGGTGCAGAAGCTGGACGTGTCGCTGCTCGACGACCGCGGCCGCACCTGCGTGCGGCTCAGGGGCTTCAGCAGCCGCGTGCTGGGAGGCCTGCCGGGCCAGGTGAGTGCGAGACCCGAGGCGCGAGCGCTGCCCACGATGCCCACCGCCATGCCGGTCGGCCCGTTGACGCTGGTGCCCGATTGGGTGGTGTGCACGCCTTCGACGGGCGCGAGCTGGCCGTCGGCCGACGAGCGCGTGCTCGTCGTGGGCGGCAGCGAGGAACAGCACCAGGCCTGCCTGGCGCGCCATCCGCACGCGCAGTGCCTGCGTCCGGACGAGCCGTGGACGATCGAGACGCTCGCAGGGCTGCTGACGCAGGCCGCACCGTTCTCGCACGTGGTGTGGATCGTGCCTTCCGGCGCCGACGTGCCGCTGGTGGGGCAGGAGATGATCGAGGCGCAGCAGCGGGGCGTGCTGGCCGGGTTCCGCCTGGTCAAGGCGCTGCTCGCGACGGGCCACGGCGGCAAGCCGCTGGGCCTGACCGTCGTGACGAGGCAGGCGCTCGGCGTCGACGTGGCGGACGACGTCCTGCCGGCCCACGCGGCAGTGCATGGGCTCGTGGGGGCGCTCCCCAAGGAGCAGCCGAATTGGCGGGTGCGCCTCGCCGATCTTCCTGCCGGGCAGGACGAGGATCTGGCCTCGCTGTGGGCACTGCCCGCGGACGCCCAGGGCGATGCGCTGGCCCGTCGCGGTGGCCAGTGGTTCCGACAACAGCTGGTGAACTGCGCCCTGCCGACGCCGGCGAGCGGGGCCTACCGCCGGGGCGGCGTCTACGTGCTGGTCGGCGGTGCCGGCGGCATCGGCGAAGTCTTCACCGAGTACCTGGTCCGCGAGTACCAGGCCCAGGTCGTCTGGATCGGCCGGCGCGCGGAAGACGAGGCCATCGCGGCGAAGCGGGCCCGGCTCGGGGCGCTGGGGCCGGAGCCCAGCTACCTGTCGGCGGACGCCACGGATGGCGTCTCGCTGGAAGCGGCGTACGAGGCGGTCAAGGCACGCTTCGGCGTCGTCCACGGCGTTATCCACTCGGTACTGGTGTTGCGGGACCAGAGCCTGGTGCGGATGGAGGAAGAGACCTTCGTCGCCAGCCTGGCGGCCAAGCTCGACGTGAGCGTGCGCCTGGCCGAGGTGTTCGGGCGAGAGGCGCTCGATTTCGTCCTGTTCCTGTCGTCGAGCCAGAGTCTGCACAAGGCGGCCGGGCAGAGCAATTACGCGGCGGGGTGCACCTTCGTCGATGCCTATGCGCAGGCGTTGTCGCGAACGTGGCCGTGTCCGGTCAAGGTGGTGAACTGGGGCTATTGGGGCAGCGTCGGGGTTGTGGCGTCGGCGGACTATCGGGCGCGCATGGCGCGGATCGGGCTGGACTCGATCGAGCCGCCGGAGGCGATGGCGGTGCTGGAGCGACTGCTGGCCTCGCCGGTCTCGCGCGTAATCTACGTCAAGACGACGACGCCGGAGTTCGCGCTCGCCATGGGCGTCGCGGCGGAAGAGACGCTGCAGGTCGTGCCGGCGACGCACTCGGTGGCCGAGGCGCTGCCGCAGGCGACCGCAGTGGAACTCCCGACGGACATGGACGCCCAGTCCAAGGAGGCCTTCGAGGCGTTGCAGGCGGAACTGCTGTGGCACCAGCTGAGAGAGCTGGGGCTGGCCGAGCATCCGGTGCTCGACGTCGAGACCTGGGCGTCGCGGATCGGCGTGGCTTCGCTGTACCGCCCCTGGCTCGAAGAGAGCTTGGCGGTGCTGGAGAATCACGGGTACCTGGCGCGCGAAGGCGACGACCTGAAGCCCGCCGCGGGGACGGCGCAGCCTGGGGACGACCCGTGGTCGCGCTGGGAGGCCTTCGGGCGCCGGGTCGAACCGGAGTACCGCGCGCGGGTGACGCTGCTGGAAGCGGCCCTGCGAGCGCTGCCGGACATCCTGCGTGGACGCCGCGCGGCGACGGAGGTGCTGTTCCCGAACGGGTCGATGAAGCTGGTGGAGGGGGTCTATCGCGGCAACCGCGTCCTCGACTACTTCAACGAGGTGCTGGCCGAGAGCGTGCTCGCGGCAGTGAGGGCGCGGCTGGCGTGGGAGCCGCAGGCCAAGCTGCGCCTGTTCGAAATCGGGGCCGGGACGGGTTCAACCAGCGCGATGCTGTTCGAGCGCCTGGCGCCCTATGCCGCGCACATCGAGGAGTACTGCTACACCGACCTGTCCAAGGCGTTCCTGCGGCATGCGGAACAGCACTACAAGGCAAAGGCGCCCTACCTGACGACGCAGATCTTCGACGTCGAGCGGCCGCTGGCGGAGCAGGGCATCGAGGTCGGTGGCTACGACATGGCGATCGCAACCAACGTGCTGCACGCCACGCGGCAGATCCGGCGCACCCTGCGCAACGCCAAGGCGCTGCTGAAGGGGAACGGGCTGGTGCTGATCAACGAGATGTCGACCAACACCTTGTTCCTGCATCTGACGTTCGGCCTGCTCGAGGGCTGGTGGCTGTCCGAGGATGCGTCCTGGCGTATCCCCGGCTCGCCCGCGCTCGCGCCGCAGGCCTGGCGGCGGCTGCTCGAGGCGGAAGGATTCGTCGACGTGCGCCATCCGGCAGAGGCGGCACACGGGCTGGGCCAGCAGATCCTCGTGGGCCGCAGCGACGGCCTCGTGCAGCAGCGGCAGGCGGTCGCAGCGCCCGCGGCGGCGTCTGCGACGCCCCGGCTGCCCGTGCTGGACGTGGCGGCGCCGCCGGCGCGCGAAGTCGCCCCGGCCCAGGCCGCGACCGGTGACGAACTCGAGCAGCGCCTGCAGTCCGCGCTTGCGCGCGCGGCCGCGGAGCTGCTGAAGATCGAACCGGAACGGATCGATCCGCACGCCGAGCTGAGCCGCTTCGGCTTCGACTCCATCACCCTGGCGACCTTCGCCAACGTCGTCAACGACCGGTTCGGGCTGGCGCTGACGCCGACGGTCTTCTTCGAATACCC
>JAKALX010000045.1 GCA_021823905.1 Chloroflexota bacterium
TCCAGCCAAGCGTCGCGCCGATCGAGATCGGCACGCTCACCAGGGCGAACGGCGCTTCATGCGCGAAGAACCGGTCCAGCCACCCGGTTCTGCTCACGCGGGTGAGCAGGAAGACCAGCGCGAACGTTGTCGCGATCGCCATCGCATAGCCCGCCGCCCATCCGGCGATCAAGGCGTTCATTCGCCGGGTTCCGTCGTCGTCAGGATGGCCGAGCAGGCCAGTCCCCGCGCCGACGCCAGCGCTCTTCGCGCCTGGCCTTCGTCCGAGCCGATCCAGAACAGCGTCGGGCCGGCGCCGGCGAGGTGCACCGGCTCACCGATTCGCCCCTCAAGTGCCGCCCGCAGCTCCGCCAACCCCTCGAACACGTCGAACGCGACCCGCTCGAACGCGTTGAATACAGCGGCCGCTCGCACGGAGCCCGGTTGGCGGCGCGCAAACGCCTCGGATACCTCTCCGGAATCAAACGGCAGTTCGTCCAGCGCGGCGAACATCCGCGCCGTCTTCCTCTCGACAGTCGCCAGGGGAATGAAGAGCACAAGAGGCTGCCGGGGCAGCGGAATGAGACGCTCGACACGCTCCCCGCGCCCGCGCGCCCGCGCCGTCCCGCCAACCAGGAAGAACGCCTCGTCGCTGCCAACGGAGTTCGCCGCAGCCAATTCTTGCTCGTGCGTGGCTCCCCACCGCTCGCCCAGCAATCGGATGACGGCAGCCGCGTCCGAGGCCCCGCCGCCCAGTCCGCCGGCCGCGGGAATCTGCTTCTCAAGCGCGACGCTCACGCCAGTCAGTGAGTGGCCCAGTTGCCGCGCCAACGCTTCAGCGGCCCGCCAGGCGAGGTTCGTCTCGTCGGCGGGCGTGCCCGCCGCAAAAGGCCCCGCGACGGCGACGCCCGCCGCCGCGCCAACCGTCACCGTGACGCGGTCGGCGAGCGCCAGCGCCTGGAGTACCGTGTCGATTTCGTGATACCCGTCCGGGCGCCTGCCCGTGACCTCGAGGACGAGGTTCACCTTGGCTCGCGCCGCTGCAACAAGCCGCTCAGTCACCGGCACGAACCGCGCGCCAGGCCGCGAGCAGGCCAAGCCATTCCGCCACGCTCAGCGTCTCGGCCCGCCGTATCGGGTCGATCCCGGCCAACCGGAGCGCCTCGTCAGCCTGGTCGGCGCGCAGCCCGGTCTCCCGCGCGAGCGCGTTATGTATCTGCTTGCGCGGGTTGCGAAACGTCTTCGAAACCAGCGTGAAGAACTCCTCGATGTCGCCGGCGGGAACGAGCGGCTCATCGCGGACCGCCAGGCGGACGACCGACGACCATACGCTCGGCGGAGGGTCGAACGCCTCCGGCGGCACGTCGAACAGGATCGAAGCCTCGGCGTAGACCTGGACCGAGACGGTCAGCAGCGAAAAGCCGCCCGCCTTCGCGGCCAGCTCGCGCGCCACCTCGCGCTGCACCATCACGACAGCTTCCGTTGGCTTCCGCCGGGCCTCGAGGAGGCGCCGGATAATCGGGTTGGCGGCGAAGTATGGCAGGTTCCCGGCCACCGCGAACCCGACGCCGGGCGGCACCGCTTCACCCATGTCGGCGTCGCGCGCGTCCGCCTGGACAACTCGCAGCCGCGGCTCGCCCCGAAACCGCTGCCGGAGGTGGAGCACGAGGCGGTCCTCAATTTCGAGCGCTACAACCGGATGGCCGGCATCCAGGAGCGCCGCCGTCAGTTGCCCCGTGCCCGCGCCGATCTCCACGACGACGCCGCCCTCCGGCACATGAACCGCATGGGCGATGTCGGAGAGCACGCCGGAGTCGCGCAGGAAGTGCTGACCCAGCGCTTTGCGTGGTCGAGGGCCAGGTAACCGGGTTGAAGGCACGCCTCGGATCGTAGGCGGGCACGGCGGGTCAGTCGAGGACGTACACCTCGATGGTCTTGCTCCCCCATCCCGGATCGCCGGCGCTATCCGGGAATCCGAGATCGAGATGGTTGCCGGTGATGAGCCCGCCTGTGTCCGCCGCCACGCACATCCCGTAGCCGGGAACGAAGAACCTCGTTCCGAATGTGTAGACGCTGGGATCTACCGCGCAGATGCCTTTCTCGAGCATTGCGCCGCTCGCCGTCCGGCCGTAGTTGGGGTCGCTGGCCGGGCGCCCGCCGTGGCTTGCGTTGTACCACGTAGTGACCATCGTCACCTTGGTCCGGTAAGCGCCGTTGTAGCCCGGCGCGTCGAGCATCGGCCGCGACGCATTCGGCACAACCTTCGTGCCGCGGATGTAGCGCGTCGGTACCGGCACCTGCGTGACAGTCGCGTTCCCGATTTCAACGCGGCTGACCGCCTCGCCGTTCTTGTACGTCACGGAATAGCGGTGCGTGCGAACCCCCGGCTTGCCCTCGACCACCCGGTCCTGCCCAACCGGCGCATTTGGATCGTCTTCGTACGACGCGCTCGGCGGGATCGCGTCCTGCGCCTGTTCCTCAACCACGATCGTGCGGGCGATCGTCAGCGACATCCCGGTGAACGTCGGAGCGTCAACCGGCGACGAAACACTGTCGATCGTGGACGGATCAACATTCAGCAACCGGATCACGTCGCCTACCGTCGAAGCGAGCGTGTACACCGACTGCTCCTTGCCGTCGAGCTTCACGGTGATCGTGCGCCCCTTCGCAAGGCGAACAACCATTCCCGCCGTAACCGGAGCCGTCAGGCTCGGCCGAACCAGATCACCCTCGCGCACGGTCATGCCGAGTTCACCAAGCATCTGCTCGACCGTGGCGGCGGACGACGACACCTGTACCGGAAGCGAATCGACCAGGACGGTCACCGGGCGCGCCCGCACCACGGTCAACCGCACCTGCGGCTGCGCCTCGCCAGCACCGGGAACGGCCGCGCTCGCATAGAGCGCCGCGGCCAGCGGGCCGCGCTCGTTGGTGAGCTGCCCGTCCGCGTAGATCCGATCTTCCGGGTGAAGGTCCAGCCCCGCCTCGGCGATCGCGCCACCAACCGTGGCCGCCTGCGTTCGTACCGCAACCGTTCGCCCGTCGGCCTCGATCGTCACGTCGCGCGCCCGCTGCACGGCGACACTGGCCACGTTTCCACCGCTCGCGGAGACCACGCGGTCGCCCGCACCAAGCCTGATCCCGGCCGCCGCGAGCCCTTCCGCCCGAGGGTCGAACGTGGCCTGGACACGGTACGCCTGGCCGTTGCTCAGAACGGTCACGTCCCTTTGCGGGAAAACGCGGAAGCCGAAGACAGCAAGCAAGACAACGACGAAAATCGTCGCCGCATGATGCCGACCTCGAAAACGGCGGGGGTGGTCGGAGAGGTCGGACCGGGTGATGTGCCGTCGCTCGGCGATGGGACGCCCAATGCTGGGCCTCCGTACTGCCTGGGCCAGATGTCACTCCTCGGTGCGAAGTTTCGGCGTCGCCCGCTGGCTGCGGGTGCACCCGCCGGGTTGGGTGCATGACCTCATGGACCGTGCACCTGCTGTCGAACTGGTCTCCGGGCTTGCCCTTTGCCAGCCAGCTCGGATCCGGTGGACCTGCGGCACCCGAAGCATTCCACTTATGGCTGCTTCCTTCCGGACCTGACCAGGTTCATGGCGCTCCGCCGCGCAGGACCAGATCGTCAACGCCGCTTGACTGGGACAGTCCCCAGCGAACCAGCCCTCGAGCAGGGATTCAACCCCGCTGTAGCGGATTGCGGGTTCAGGGCACCGCTAGCTCCCCGTCTAGCACGGCCGAAAGCTACCGTACGCCGGCCCTCAGGGCCCGGTCAATACGGGCACTCACCGCACAGCCAGCAGAATTCACCCTCCGCCCGCGCGCTGAATGGCGACGAGCAGGTCGCCCTGCTTGATTCGCTGCCCCGGCACGACTGGCGCCGTCTCCACCGTGCCCGAGGCCGGCGACCGTATCTCGTTGTTCATCTTCATCGACTCGATCACCAGCAACACCTGGCCCGCCTGAACGACGTCTCCCTCCGCGCAGCGAACTTCGACCACCGATCCGGTCATCGGCGCATAAACCTCGGCCCGCCCCGTCGCCACGGCCGCCTTCTGTGATCGCGCGGCCGCCGGGCGCCACGGCCCCACGTCGCAGTCGAACGTGTGCCGGCCAATCGTCACGATCGCCCCTCCGCGGCGGCGTTCCAGGTAGATCTCCGTCGGCCGGCTGTCAACCATCAGCACGTAGAGACCCGAATGACCGACCTGTTCAAGGTCCACGTTTTTCCAGGCGCCCGCACCCTCGCGCCGCACGAGGGTCGCGCCATTCGCTCGATCCAGTTCGAGCGTGACGTCCTCTCCCTCAATCCGCACTAAATGCTTTTCGGCCATCGCCCCATCCCCCGTGACGTCGCCGAACCAGACATCTGGGCGCGCCACGACGAGCCGAGCGCGGAAAGACCGGCGGCTCCGTTCGCGCCATTCGCGCCGTGGTCGCTGGCACGCTCTTTGCCCGTGACCGCGAGGAGCGCCGCGATCTCCGCAAGCTCCTTCTGCTCGGTAAGCGGCTCCAACGGCGCGACTTCGTGCCGGTCCAGGAACCCCGTGTCGATCCGGCCGTCGATGAAGTCGTCCAGGTCGAGAATCTGCTGAAGGTAGGGAATGTTCGTCGCGACACCCACTACCCGAAACTCCGCGAGCGCGCGCTTCATCCGGGTCCGGGCGCCCTCGCGGTTCCGTCCCCACGCGGTCACCTTCGCCAGCAACGAGTCGTAATACGGCGTGATCTCGATGCCGTCGTACAGCGCACTCTCTACCCGGATGCCCGGGCCGGCGGGCTCCCGCGCCAGCACGATCCGTCCCACCGACGGCAGGAAGCTGTTGAACGGATCCTCCGCCACGATCCGGCACTCGATCGCCCAGCCGCGGCTCAGCAGCTCAACTTCGTCGTACGGCAGTTCGACACCGGCGGCGACCAGGATCTGGTCCTTCACCAGGTCGGTGCCGGTCGACATCTCCGTCACGGGGTGCTCAACCTGGAGCCGCGTATTCATCTCCAGGAAGAAGTACTCGCCGGTATTCGTCAGGAGAAACTCGACCGTTCCAACGTTATGGTAATTCACCGACCGCGCGACGCGAGTCGCCGCCCGGCTCAGGCTGCGGCGCAGGTCGGGAGTCACGGCAATGCTCGGGCACTCCTCGATCAGCTTCTGGTGGCGCCGCTGGATCGAGCACTCCCGCTCGCCCACCGCCGTGATGTTGCCGTACTTGTCGCCGATGATCTGGACTTCGATGTGCCGCACCCGATCCAGGCTCTTCTCGATGAAGATGGCGGGGTTGCCAAACGCCGCCTGCGCCTCGTGCATCGCCTGCGCGGCTGCGCTCCGGAACTCCGCCGCCGACTCCACACGCCGAATCCCCCGGCCTCCGCCCCCCGCGGCGGCCTTTACCATCACCGGGTAACCCATGTCGTCCGCGAACCGCGCCGCGTCGTCGACGTTGTCGATCACCGGGCTCCCGGGGAGCACTGGCAGCCCGGCCGCCCTGGCGATGTTCCGCGCCACGATCTTGTCGCCAAGCTGCCGGATCGAGTCGGGCGAAGGGCCGATGAACGTCAGGCCAGCGTCGACGCAGGCCTCCGCGAAGTCGGCGTTCTCCGCGAGGAATCCATAGCCGGGGTGGATTGCGTCGGCGCCGCAGGCTTTCGCCACGCTGATGATCCGGTCGCCGTTCAGATAGCTCTCCCGCGCGTCGGCTGGCCCAATCGGCCGGGCTTCGTCGGCGTACCGCACGTGCTGCGAGAGCCTGTCCACGTCGGAGTAGACAGCAAGCGACGGGATACTCAGATCCCGCAGGGCACGGACGATGCGAAGGGCGATTTCGCCCCTGTTGGCGATCAGAACCTTGGAGAACATGGGCCGATGCTTCTCAAGCGTGCTTCGATAGCTCAGAAGCATACGGCGGGGCTGCTCCTCTTGCGAATGCGCGGACCGGCACTGCCGTTGGCCCCGGCCGTCTGCGCGCCCTACCCTTGAACGGCGCCCATGGATGACCACACGATCCGCGTGCTCGAATTCGAGAAGGTGCTCGCCCTGCTGGCGGCCGAAGCGGCATTCAGCGTTGGCCGCGAGCGCGCCCTCGCCCTGCGTCCCGAAACCTCGTTCACCCGCGCCTCCGAACTCCAGGCGCAGACCGCCGAGATGCGCCTGCTCGACCAGATGGGCGTCGATGTGCCGTTCTCCGGCGCGCGCGACATTCGTCCCGCGATCCACGCGGCCGCGATTGGCCAGGCGCTCGACGCCTCCGACCTGGTTGATGCCGCCCAGACGCTGAAGACCGCGTGGCGCGCCCACGCCACCCTCGAGAAGATCCGACCCCGCGTTCCCCGGCTCGCGCAGATCGCCGACGGAATCTCGGATTTCCGCCACTTCGCCGAAGCCGTCGACGAAGCGATTACCCCGCGCGGCGACGTCGCCGATTCCGCCAGCGAGCTGCTGGCAACGACGCGGCGCGAGCTCCGAACCGCCCAGGAACGCCTCGACCAGCGCGCCCAGGCCGCCCTCGCCGACGCCCTCCGGCGGGGAATCGCCCAGGAAGGGCTGCTGACCGAGCGCAACGGCCGCAAGGTCATCCCCATCAAGGCCGATTCTCGCGGCGCCCTTCATGGCATCGTCCACGACGTCTCGTCGAGCGGCGCGACCGTGTTCATCGAACCGATGGGCGTCGTCGAGGCCGGCAACCAGGTGCGCGAGCTGCAGCTCGCCGAGGACCGCGAGGTCCGGCGCGTGCTCCAGCGCCTAAGCGCCATGCTCGGCGACAGTAGCGACGCCGCCCTCGCGAGCGTGCTCGCCCTGGGCGGCCTCGACCTGATCTCCGCGAAGGTCCGGCTTGGGCGCAAGCTCCGCGCCGACCTCCCGCCTCCCGGCGACTTCGCCTCCTGGTTCTCCGACAGCGGCGCGACCATCCTTGTCCGCGCGCGTCACCCGCTCCTGCGCGGCGACGTCGTGCCCACGAACATCGAAGTCGGCGGATCGTACGCGGGCGTCCTCATCACCGGGCCCAACACGGGCGGCAAGACCGTCGCCCTCAAGACGCTCGGGCTGCTCTCGCTCATGGCCCAGGCCGGCATCCCCGTCCCCTGCAACGACGGCAGCCGCTTCCGCTGTTACGAGCGCGTCTACGCCGACATCGGCGACGAGCAGTCGATCGAGCAGTCGCTCTCGACCTTCTCCTCGCACATGCGAAACGTCATCGCCATCCTCGCGAAGGCCGCCCCGGGCACGCTCGTCCTTCTCGACGAGCTTGGCGCCGGCACCGACCCGACCGAGGGCGCGGCGCTCGCTCGCGCGATCCTCGAGACCCTCCTCGACCGAGGCTGCACCGTCGTCGCGACGACTCACCACGGCGAGCTCAAAGTCCTCGCTCACACCGATCCCCGTTTGCGCAACGCTTCCGTCGAGTTCGACCTCGAAACGTTGAGCCCGACCTACCACCTCGTCGTCGGCCTGCCCGGACAGTCGAACGCCCTTGCCATCGCCCAACGCCTCGGGCTCGAAAGCGAGGTTCTGGCGCGCGCGGAGCTGCAGTTGTCGCCCGAGCACTTCGAATTCGAACAGCTCCTCGAGGAGATACGCGAGGAACGCAGCGCCGCCGCCGCCGCTCGTCAGCGCGAGGACGCCGCCCACCGGGAAGCCGAAGACCTCCGCGCCGCGCTCGCCGAGCGCCGCGAAACCATTGAGCACGAGCGAGCCGCTATCCTCGAAGCCGCCCAGCGCGAGGCCGAGGACGTTGTCGCCGCCGCACGCCGCGAGCTCGAAGACCTTCGCCGCCACGCCGCAAGCCGCGACGTCGACCTCCGTGCCGCCGAGGAGACGCTCCGCCGCATGGACGCGGAGCTGGCGAAAGTCGCCGCGAAGGCAAAGCCACAACGAACAGAGATCGCTCGCCCGTCGGCGTCACGCGAAGTCGGCGCGGGCGACCGCGTGCACGTTCGCGACATACCCCAGGTTGGCGAGGCGCTCTCGGCCGTTGGCGAGGACGGCCGCGTCGAGGTCCAGTTCGGTTCTCTCCGGATGAAGGTCTCCGTCGAACGGATCGACCGCATCGAGCGCGGCCCTGCCGGCGAAGGCCACGCCGAGAAGGTCGTGGTTCCGCTCGGCCCGCCAGTGGCGATCGAGCTCGACCTCCGCGGCCAGCGGGCCGACGAAGCGCTCGAACGCTGCGAAAGCTATCTCGACAACGCATTTCGCGCCGGTATGCCGTTCGTCCGCATCATCCACGGCAAAGGCACCGGCGCCTTGCGGGCGGCGATCCGCGAGATGCTCGCCCACCACCCGCTCGTCCGGCGAGTCGAATCAGCGGCTGCCAACGAGGGCGGCGAAGGCGTGACCATCGCCCTGCTTGCGGGGTAAGGTGCGACGGTGCCGTTTCGGATCGAGATCCAGCCGTCGGCGGTTGACGACCTGCGCGCACTCCCAGCGTTTGACGCCCGCATCGTTCGCGATGCTATCAACACGCGTCTTTCTGAAGAGCCCACGAAGCCGTCCCGGAACCGCAAGCGGTTGGAGGGCAGATTCCCCGGGTACCGCGACGAGACGGTCTGGGAAGTGCGTACCGGGAATCTCCGGATCTTCTACGATGTAGACGTCGCGACGGCCGTAGTCCGCATCCACGCGATCAGGCGAAAACCCGGCGAAACGACAACAGGAGAGATCTTCCCATGAAGCACACCTCGCTGGCCGAGTTCCGCGCTCGCCCCGGCCAATTCATTGAGGATGCCCAGGGCGAGGACCTTCTCGTTACCGAGGACGGTGAGCCTGTCGCGCTTGTGCTAGGCGTTCGATTCAAGGATCACGAAGACGTCGACTACGAGAACGACCCCGCGTTCTGGGAAATGATCCGCAGGCGGCGGGCGGAAGCGTCGATTCCCTGGGAACAGGTCGAGGCCGAGCTTTTCCCCAAAAAAACGTGAGCGGCAGCTTCCAACCCGGCTTCCCCGTCGACGAACCGCCGCTTCCCGCGGACGCCCCCCTCGCCGCTCGCATGCGCCCCCGCTCGCTCGATGAATTCGTGGGCCAGCAACCTGCCGTCGGCGCGGGCTCGATGCTTCGCGGCGCCGTGGAGCGCGGCCGGTTGCCGTCCGTCATCCTCTGGGGACCGCCTGGCTGCGGAAAGACAACGCTCGCGCGCCTGCTGGCGAAAGACACCAGCGCCGAGTTCGTCGCTATCTCCGCCGTCGCCTCGGGAGTCGCCGAGCTGCGCAAGATAGTCGCCGAGGCGAAGGCGCGCCGCGGCGCCGGCATCCGCACCGTCCTCTTCATCGACGAGATCCACCGCTTCAACAAGGCCCAGCAGGACGTCATCCTGCCCTACGTCGAGGACGGCACCGTCACCCTGATCGGCGCGACGACCGAAAACCCCTCGTTCGAAGTCGTAGCTCCGCTGCTCAGCCGCGTCCGCGTGGTCCGCCTCACAAGCCTCGACGAAGGCGATCTCCGTCACGTCGTCCAACGAGCGCTCGCAGATGCGGACCGCGGTCTCGGTAGCCTCGGCATCCAGATCGCGCCCGAAGCGATGGACGCCCTCGTCGCGGGAGCCAACGGCGACGCCCGCGCCGCCCTCACGGCCCTGGAGATCGCCGCCGGTAGCGCCCACGCCGCCCGCCGCGACGCGATCAGCCCCGGCGACATCCAGCAGGCGCTCCAGGACCGTCGCCCCTACCACGACAAGGGCGCCGATTTCCACTACGACACCATTTCCGCACTCATCAAGTCCGTTCGCGGATCGGACCCGGACGCCGCCCTCTACTGGCTCGCCCGGATGGTCGAGGCAGGCGAAGACCCGCTCTTCCTGGTGCGCCGCATGGTCATCCTCGCGGCGGAGGACGTCGGCCTAGCCGACCCGCAGGCCCTGATTCTGGCCACAGCCTGTCAACAGGCGGTCCACTTCGTGGGCATGCCCGAGGGCTGGATCCCGATGGCCGAAACGTGCGTCTACCTCGCGCTCGCGCCCAAGAGCAACAGCGCTTACGGCGCCTATCAGCGGGCGAAAGAGGATGCCCTCCGCACGTCGCACCTCCCGGTTCCGATGCATCTGCGCAATGCCGTAACCGGGATGATGAAGCAGTTCGGCTATGGCCAGGGCTACCGCTACGCCCACGACGAGCCGGGCCACCTCGCCCGCGGCGAGCGCTACTTGCCCGAAGAGGTCGGCGGTGCCAAGTATTACCTGCCGGGCAGCCTCGGATTCGAGGCAACGGCCGCCGAACGCCTTGCGCGCCTCCGCGCATCACCCTCTGAAGTGCAGGACACCCCAGATGAAGCTTGAGTACTTCTACGCAAAGGGTTCGAAGCGCCCCGCCGAGGCCGACGAGGCTGTGCGCCTCGCCCTCGAAGCGACCGACGCATCCATCGAGGTCGAATACGTCGAGATCGAGGATTCCGAGCAGGCCAAGGCGCGCAAGTTCTTCGGCACACCCACCATTCGCGTCGACGGCGTCGACGTCGAATACGGCGAGCGCGAAGCCGAGGAGTACCAGATGGGCACGCGCTACTACAACACGCCCCAGGGCTGGAAGCCCTATCCGCACGCCCGCCTGATCGCCAACACCATCCTCGAACTCCAGAACCGCCCACAACGCTGACCGCGGCCACGACCGGGTTCGGTGGGCCGGAAACAGAAAGACCAGCGGCCGGGACGCCGACGCTTCTTCAAGCGACCCTGAACACGCGCGTAGGTGTATGGTACGCAGAGGCGTTCGCACCGGCGCCTCCGCCTGTCAACCCACCGGGCGGCTTCCGCAAGGGCATCGGGAGATCTCAGTGAGCGCTCGCCCAGGGCCCACCGCCCCCTTCACCTATCTGCGCAGCCGCTCCCGCGCCGCCCGCATCGCTTGCATCTACGTGGTCCTCTCGTTGCTCTGGATCTGGGCGTCCGGCTGGCTCGTGCAACACCTCGCCAGCAACCCCGGTTGGCAAGTGCGATTGGAAGACCTGAAGGGCACCGCCTTCGTCCTCCTAACAGGAGGGCTGCTTTACGTCGCGCTCAAGCAGTCCTTCCACCGGTTGGAAGCGTCGCGGACCAGCCTCGTCGCCGCCAACCGGCAGCTCGCCGCCCTGGCCGCGTTTCCACAGCTTTGCCCCATCCCGATCCTCGAGTTCGACGAGGACGGACTCATCGTCTACGAGAACGACGCCGCCCGCGCACAATCGGAGCCCGACGGGCCGGCTGCGATCCTGCCTCCCGACGTTGACGCCGTGCTGAGCGGCTGCCTGGCAAGTGGCGAGCCGATCCTCGCCCTCGACGCGGAGCGCGGCGGCGCGCACTGGCGCTGGTGGTTCTTCCCAAACGACGAGCGGAACCGGACGTACGCGTTCGGCCGCGAACGTACACCCGAGGCGGAGCTGGACACGCAGATCACCCGGGCCGCGGCAATGGAATCCGTCGGCCGCATGGCTGCCGGCATCGCGCACGATTTCAACAACGTCCTTACGGCTATCGGCGGCTACAGCGAATTGCTCGAACGCGAGCTCGCCGGCGACCCTGGCCACGCCGAAGACGCGCACGCAATCGCCGCCGAAGTGCACCGCGCCCGCGGACTAATCCGGCAGCTCATGCTCCTCGGCCGCAGCCAGCCGCAAGCGCCGGCCGAGCTGGACATGAACCAGCACCTGCTCCAGATCGAGCGCCTGGTGCGTCACCTCGTTCCCAGGAACGTCGAGCTTCGCTTCGCCCTCTGCGACGGCCCCGTCCCCATCCAGTTCGACCCCCAGGAGCTGGAGCAGGCTGTCATGAATCTCATCTCAAACGCCGGCGACGCGATGCCCAAGGGCGGCGTGGTCACCGTCTCAACCGAGATCCGGGCGCCGGCACGAGCCGTTCTCCGCGTCACCGACACCGGCACCGGCATCGCCCCGAACGACCTGCCCCACATCTTCGAGCCGTTCTTCACCACCAAGCCAGCCGGCCAGGGAACCGGCCTCGGCCTCGCGTCCGCCTATGGAATCGTCAAGCGCAACGGCGGCGAGATCGACGTCGAGACCGTGGCCGGTTCGGGATCGACCTTTCTCATGTGGCTGCCCCTCACCAGGCCCGTGCGCTCGAATCAGGGAACAGCCGCCAACCAGCAGAACTCTACCCAGAGATCCCGTGGAGGTCCCGTCGACGGCGACACCGGCGAGCGGGCGGGCTAGGCTCCCGCCCGCCACAATGCGGGATGCCGCCGAAAGCCAAAGAATTCGCTAACCGGGGAGGTTCGATATGCCGTTCCAGCAGGTCGTGGTCGCGGTCATCTTCGGAATTGTCCTCATCCCCTTGCTCGTGCTGGCCGTCTATGTCGCCGAACACCTGGACACTGGCCAGCCAAAGGGCAGCCACCGCTGAGGCGCTGAGCCCGCCCGGGCAAGCGCCGGCCCCAGTCCGCGAGGGGACCGGCTGGCCAGGCGTCGCTCCCGCGTCCCCAGCTTCCTGGAGAAACCGGCAAGGCCTTGCGGCGCCACCCCCGAACTCCCATCATGGCGCGACCCCACAGGCCGGAGTTGTCCCAATGACGCCCGCGACCGCAGCGCTCGCTCGAAACCTCGCCTTCTGGCACTGGTACCCGGACATCCTCGTGAAGGACATGACTCCGGCGCAGCTCCGTTGGCAGCCGGAGGGCCACGACACCTCCATCAATTTCGCCATCTGGCACACGTACCGCGCCGCCGACGACCTCTGCCACGGCCTCGTTCTCCAGCGCCCCACCGTCCACGCCAGCGGCAACTGGGATGCGCGCCTGCCGGCCGCCGAACGAGGCGCATCCGGGTTCGGCAACGGCCTCACGCGCGAACAGATCGGCCGCCTCGACTTCGACACCCCCACGCTTATCGCCTATGCCAAAGCCGTCGGCGAAAGCCTCACGTCCTGGCTCGGTTCCGTGTCCGACGTCGAGGCCGGCGAAGAGGTGAAACTGCCGTTCTTCGCCAGCGTCTATCCCGGCTATGACCGGATGACCAGGGTTGAGGCCGTCACCTTCTTCGCCGTCGGCCACACCGCGGAGCACCTCGGCGAGGTGCAGCTCATTAAGGGTCTGATGGGCCTCAAGGGAGCGCCGTTGTAGGAGTGGCCCCATCCGCAAGCACACGACACTGACGGGGAGAGACCAGTGCGAAACGACTTCCAGACCGTAACCTTCTCCGTGAGCGAAGGCATTGGCCGCCTGACGCTGAACCGGCCCGAGCGCCTCAACGGCATCACGAACCAGATGATCCGTGAGCTGTACGAGATCCTCGCCGAGTTACCCGCGATGCCGGAGGCGCGTGTGGTGGTGCTCACCGGCGCCGGCAAAGGCTTCTGCCCGGGCGCGGACCTTGGCCACTATAGCTCGGGCGAGCCCGAGCTACCCCTGGCCCCGGAGCATTTCCAGGTCACCGCCATGCTCCACGAGCTGCCGCAGGTGACAGTTGCCGCCATCAACGGCGCCTGTGCGGGCGCTGGAGTCGGCTGGGCCGCCGCCTGCGACTTCCGCTACGCCGCTCGCAACGCGAACTTCAACTCGGCCTTCCTCGGCGTTGGAATCTCCGGCGACATGGCCGCTCCCTGGCTCCTTCCTCGCATCGTCGGCGCGGCCCGCGCGCGCGAGCTCTGCTTCTTCCCCGGGAAGTTCAGCGCCGATGATGCCGAGCGTGCCGGCTTCGTCTCGAAGGTTTTCGACGACGACGTTTTCCGCGCCGAGGTCGACGCCGTCGCCGCCCGCCTCGCCGCCTCCGCGCCGCTCGCCCTCCGCGCGATGAAGCAGAACTTCATCGCCGCCGAAAACATGAGCCTCCGCGAGTACATCCGCATCGAGACGGAGCGCCACCAGCGCACCGGCGCCTCCGAGGACTCGCGCGCCGCCTTCCGGGCCTTCGTCGAGAAGCGTCCAGCCGAATTCAAGGGCCGTTGAGAGGAGCATCACCATGTGGCTTCGCCTTCGCCAGATCGCACTCATCGTCAACGACGCGGACGCCGTCGCTGCCGGCCTCGCCGCGGTCTTCGGGCTCGAAGTCGCCTTCGTCGACGAGCACCTGCCCGGCGCCTACGGTCTCCAGAACCGCCTCCTTCCCGTTGGCACGCAGTTCATCGAGCTGTGCGCACCCGTCCGCGAGAACACCGCCGGTGGCCGCTATCTCGAACGGCGCGGCGGCGACGGCGGCTACATGGTCATCTGCCAGTGCGACGACCACGCGCCGCGCAAGGCCCGCGTCAAGGAGCTTGGCATCCGGGTGGTCGCCGCGCGCGACACCGACACCTCCTGCCTGATGCAACTCCACCCCCAGGACACCGGCGGCTCCTTCCTCGAGATCGACTGGCACGCTGGCCCAGATGACTCACCGCCGCTCTGGACTCACGCCATCCGCGGCGAGTGGTGGAAGAAGGCGCACACCGGCCGCGTCCGCGCGATCGTCGCCGCCGAGATCCAGGACCCCGAGCCCGCGAAACTGGCCGACCGCTGGAGCGAAATCATCCAGGAGCCGGTCACTACCGACGCCGCCGGAAACCCCGCGATCAGACTCGACAACGCCTCGTTGCGCTTCGTCCCCTGCGCCGACGGCCGGCCCACGGGCCTCGGCGGCCTCGATCTCGCGGCCACCGACGCAACCGCGGTGCGGAGGGCAGCAACGGAACGCGGCGTCCTGCGCGACGACGGGGTCATCCTCCTCGGTGGCATGCGCTTCCGGCTCCTGTAGCCGCT
>JAKALX010000461.1 GCA_021823905.1 Chloroflexota bacterium
AGTGCGGCCAGCCCTTCGGCCGGCGCAGCGTCCTCGTTTGTGCCGACTGCGGCGGCGTGTTCCACTTTCCCGATGCGCGCGTGAACGAACCCGGCCGCCCCTGCGGCGCCCACGTCATCGGCTTCCGCAACCTCCTCGGCCGCGACGTCGTCCCGCTCTGTTTGCGCTGCGACATGGCCTTTCGACTCAGCTACGGGGTGCCTTCATGACCACAACCCGCAAGCGCACCGCGCGCCGAACCCACGCCGGAGGAGCGCAGCCGCAACAGCCTGCCACGACTGCGGCGCTGGAGCAGCCGCTCCCGCCCTGGCGCTGGCGAACCTTCCCCGTGTACTTCGCCTTCGCACTCGGCGCGTTTCTGGCGGCCTACGTTGGCGTCATCGCCGGCATCGCGGAGGAGCGGAGCGGGAACGAGACGCCCGTCCTTGTCCTCTTTGTCACCGTTGCCCTCCTCCTTGGATTCGGCATGAGTCGCATCACCACCCGCTTCCTCCTCACCCGCCGCTTCGCGAAAGCCCGCAACCGCCACCCGTAGCCGGTCCCTCCTCGTCACGGTCTCCAGTGCCGCGCAGCTCCGTGCCCTATGGCCGATCGGCCCGCGCAAGAGGGATCGAGTGGGCGTTCATTTGTGACAAAATTCACACGAACATGCGAATACGCGCATATGCGATCGAGGTTGCGAGAAAGCGCGTAGGAGACCCGGATGAAACGTCTGCTGATCCTCGGAGCCGGGACCGCCGGCACCATGGTGGCGAACAAGCTGCGCCGCCGGCTCGACAGATCCGAGTGGGCGATCACCATCGTCGACCAGGACAACGTCCACCATTATCAGCCCGGCTACCTGCTCATGCCCTTCGGCGTCTACAAGCCGGACCAGATCGTCAAGCCACGGACGCAGTTCATCCCGAAGGGTGTGGATTTGCAGATCGGCGCGATCGACCGGGTCGTGCCTGCCGAGAACAAGGTCCTGCTCGCCGGCGGCGCCGAGCTTCCCTACGACCAGCTCGTGATCGCCACCGGGACGACGCCGCGGCCGCAGCAAACCCCGGGAGTAGTCGGGCGCGAGTGGCGTAAGAGCGTCCACGAGTTTTACACGTACGAAGGCTCCCAGGCCCTGGGCGAGGCCCTGAAGACGTGGCAGGGCGGTCGCCTCGTCGTGCACATCACCGAGATGCCGGTGAAGTGCCCGGTCGCTGCAATTGAGTTCACGTTCCTGGCGGAGTCCTTCTTCCGCAAGCGCGGGCTCCGCGACAAGGTCCAGATCACCTACGTCACACCGCTTGATGGCGCGTTCACCAAGCCGACGTGTTCACGCGAGCTGGGCGGAATGCTCGACGCGCGCGGCATCCACCTCGAGACGGACTTCGCCGTCGAGCGAGTTGACGACGAAGCGAGGACGCTTATCTCGTACGACGAGAGGGTTATTCCGTTCGATCTGCTAGTGACGGTGCCGGTGAATATGGGCGCCGATTACGTCGGCCGCAGCGGCCTCGGCGACGACTTGAACTACGTCCCGGTAGACAAGCACACCTTCCTCGCAAGAGCCTGGCCGAACATCTTCGCCGTTGGAGACGCCGGCGACATCCCGACTTCGAAGGCCGGATCGACCGCCCACTTCTCCGTGGACGTATTCGCCGACAACTTCGTCCATTACGTCCGCGGCGAACCGATGCCGAAGAGCTTCGACGGCCACGCGAACTGTTTCATCGAGTCGGGCGACGGCAAGGCCCTGCTGCTCGACTTCAACTACGACGTGGAGCCGCTCCCGGGCACGTTCCCGCTGCCCTACGCTGGCCCGTTCAGCCTCCTGCGCGAAAAGCGGCTCAACCACTTCGGCAAGCTGATGTTCAAGTGGGTCTACTGGCACCTGCTCCTGCCGGGCCGCCCGCTCCCGCTCCCGGCCGCGATGAGCATGTCTGGCAAGACGCGACCGGGATCGGCCCTGGCGAAACGAGCGCATGCAGCCGGGCCCGGACCCCAGAACGAAAAGTCTCATTAGGAGGTAATGCCATGACCGTCGCCGCCGTTGCCGGCCGGGAAGTCCATGTCGACGAGGAGGGATTCCTCACTCAGTACGACGAATGGGACGAGGAGCTCGCGAAAACCCTCGCCGCCAACATCGGGATCGAGCTCACCGAAGCGCATATGAAGGCAGTCCGCTTCCTTCGCGCGGACTTCAAGCAAACCGGCGAAACGCCGACGCTCCGCCGCTGCACGAACGTCGGTGGATTTCCCACCAAGGATCTCTTCCAGCTCTTCCCGGCGAAGCCGGCCAAGAAGATGGCGTATGTCGCTGGCCTCCCCAAGCCAGTCGGATGCGTCTAGAACCAGCCGCGAAAGGAGAACCGCCATGACTCAGACGATGACCGCCCCCGCGCCGGTCCCCACCTTCGAAACCGAGAGCGGCGGCCGCAAGCTCTGCATCATCTGCTCCAAGGGCTCGCTCGACATGGCCTACCCGGGCCTCATTCTCGCGAACGCCGCCCTCGGCGAAGGCATCGAGACCCACATCTTCTTCACCTTCTGGGGCTTCGACATCATCACCAAAAAGACGATGGCCGACCTCAAGTTCACCGCCGTCGGCAACCCGGCAACCCACATGCCAAACATGGTGATGGGCCTTCCCGGCATGACTGCCCTGGCGACGCACATGATGAAAAAGCAGATGGACGGGATCGACGTCCCCGCCGTGCCCGAATTCCTCGAACTCATCACCGACGCCGGCGGCCACCTCTGGGCCTGCCGCTTGTCGGCCGACATGATGCACCTCGGCGCCGCGGACCTCTACGATCGCGTCGAGGGTATCATCAGCGCGACCGATTTCATCGAGCTCTCCGCCGGAGCGCAGATCATCTTCGTCTGATCCCGGGACGCGCCCCGCCACGCGAGCACGCCGGCGTACGGAGAGACTCCGCAAACAGGAGGACCACCCGTGGATCACCTTACGGAAGCCGTCTACCTGCTCCATGCGCAGATACTCAAGACGCTGGCCAACCCCAGGCGCCTCATGATCCTCGATTGCCTCCACTCCGGCGGAAAGACCGTTGGCGAGCTCGAAGCCGTGCTCGATTTGCCCCAGGCGAACGTCTCCCAGCACCTCGCCATTCTCCGCGCACAGGGGCTCGTCACCCCGCGCCGTGAGGGGAACACCATCTGCTACTCCCTCGTCAGCGACAAAGTCGTCGACGCCTGCGACCTCTTCCACCAGTTCCTCATGGAGCGCATGCGCACCAGCCAGGCGCTGGCGGACAGCTTCCCCGAGACCAGGCCG
>JAKALX010000462.1 GCA_021823905.1 Chloroflexota bacterium
GAGGGAACGGTTCATCCAGGAAGCGACCGATGTCCTCCGAGCGCACCTGGCGCAAGCGGGCATCAACGCGGAGGTCACGGGGCGGGCGAAGCACATCTACAGCATCTACGGGAAGATGAGCCGTTACTCGGACCAGGCGAAGACGTTCGACCAGATCTATGACCTGCTGGCGGTCCGCGTGTTCGTTGATTCGGTTTCGGAGTGCTACCACGCGCTGGGCGTCATCCACGCGCTCTGGCGGCCGATCCCGGGGCAATTCGACGACTACATCGCGAATCCCAAGGACAGCATGTACCAGTCGCTGCACACGACCGTCGTGGGCGTCGGCGGCCGTCCTCTCGAGATTCAGATCCGGACGCCGGACATGCACCGGGTAGCCGAATACGGCGTCGCCGCCCATTGGCGCTACAAGGAAGGCGGGAAGGGCGGCGGCAAGGACGAAGAGCGGATCGCCTGGCTGCGGCAACTCCTCGACTGGCAGCGCGACCTGACCGGGGCTGAAGAGTTCGTGGAGAGCGTGAAGACCGACATCTTCCACGACCAGGTGTTCGTCTACACGCCGAAGGGGCAGGTGCTGGACATGCCGGCCGGCGCGACGCCGCTGGATTTCGCTTACCGGATCCACACCGACCTCGGCCACCAGACCGTGGGCGCGAAGGTGAACGGCCGGATGGTCTCGCTGAACTCGACGCTCAGGAACGGCGACGTGATCGAGATCATCCGGAGCCGGACGAGCAAGGGTCCATCCCGCGACTGGCTGAACGCGAACCTTGGGTATGTCCGCACGACGCACTCGAAGGAGAAGATTCGCCAGTGGTTCCGGCGCCAGGAGCGGAACGAGAACATCGAGCGCGGGCGTCAGCTGCTGGAGAAGGAGATGCGGCGCCTTGCGGTCGACCTGGGTGAGCGCCAGGAGACGATCCTCCAGCTCTTCAACTCAACGAACCTGGACGACTTCCTCGCCGCCCTGGGGTACGGCGGGATCAGCACGAACTCCATCGCCCGGAAGCTGGGCGCGTTTCTCCAGGAAGAGGAAGCAGCGGCCGAGCCGCCGCCGGCGCTTCCGGAGAAGATGGCGCCGGCGCAGCTCGGCGGCCCCGGCCTGCGAGTGCTTGGAGTTGGGAACCTGCTCACGACGATGGCGCGCTGCTGCCACCCGGTCCCGGGCGACCAGATCGTGGGCTATGTGACCAGGACCCGCGGCGTGACGATCCATCGCGCCGACTGCCTGAACGTGCTGAACGAAGACGAGCAGGAGCGGTTGGTCGAGGTGGAGTGGGGCACGGCGGGCAAGCTCTACCCGGTGTCGGTGCGGATCGAGGCGTGGGATCGCGTCGGATTACTGCGCGACATAACCACAGTGGTGACCGAGGACAAGGTCAACATGGTCGGCGTGCGCACGTTGGAAAACAACGACGGGTCGGTGAGCATCCTCGCGACGCTGGAGACGACCGGCATCGAGCAGCTCTCGCGGTTGCTTTCGCGCATCGAGATCATCCGCGGCGTGCGCACGGTTGAACGGGCGGCGGAGCACAAGCGCGGAAAGGGCGACGCGCCGGTGCCGCTGAAGCGAGTCGGCGGGCGCTCGTAGGCCGGGCGAACCAAGCCCAGAGCGGCTCAGGCGAGCTTCGGCGGCTCGATTTCCACCGGCTTCTGGACGACGTGTTTCAGCGTCATTTCGCGGGTGTCGTTTGCCTTCAGCTGGCGGATGAGGAACTCGAATTTCGCCTGGAGCGCGTCACAGAGTGCCGCGCGCACGGACGGCTCGATGTCCCACGTCTGCTGCTTGAACGGCCCCCAGGCCTTCTTGCGGGTCTTGTAGAAGAACTGGATGTCGGTCTCGCCTTCCGAGCGCTCGCCGATGAGCTCGCGATGGCTGTACTGACGCATCTCCTCGAGGAGCGCCGACGGGAAGTTCGGATGGTCCATGACGAGGTTCTGGAAGCCGGTGGCGAGATGGATCTCGGCGGTCTCGACCTCGGGGAAGCGGTGGAAGAGCTCATCGGGGAGGGTGCTGGCGCCGTGCTGGACCGCGCCGGCCATGCCATAACGCTCGCGGCCGACGCGCGACATCTCCCGGAGCGTATCGAAGTCGATGGCTACCCTGGCGATCGTGCCGTCCGGCAGGGGAATACCGCCGTGACTGGTGCCGGTCTGGACGCTGACCTTCGCCAGGCCGGTGATGCTCTTGCCGACCAGCGCCTGGAAGCCGTCGACGTATTCGACGAGCTCTTCGACCGTGCTGTTGTGCTTGCCGACTTCGCCGATTTCGCCTCCGACAGAGATGGTGACACCCTTCGGCTCGAGATCGCGGATGAGCTTCGCCAGGCGGGCGGTGAGCTTCGCGTTCGGGGCCTGCTGGTCACTGACCTTCTCGTGGCTCAGATCGACGAGCGTGGAGGCGTCGATGTCGATGCAGTAGAACTGGGCGGCGACCGCCTTGCGGATGAGGTCTTCGAGCGCCTTCGTCTCGCCTTCGGGATCGCTGGCGAACTTCTTGGCGTTGGCCTGGAAATGGTCGCCCTGGATGAAGACGGGCCCCTGGTAGTCCTCGGCGATAGCGGCGGCGAGGACTACGGCGGCGAGCTCGGCCGGTTCCTGGAAGGTGTAACCCATCTCGGAGCGGGCAAGCTCGAAGATGGTGGCGGCGCCGTTTGTCGCTTTCATGGCGCGAAAGAGCGCGCGCGACATGTCGTAGCCCATCCCGCGGATATTGACGGCCGGGGCGGTGAAGCCGCTGACCTCGCCGCGGCCGCGCGCGGAGTAGAGGCCCCAGATGGAGGAGGAGACCGCACCGAGCTGGGGCGCGGCGCAGTGAATCGCGTAGCGCGCCAGTGCCTGCTCCTCGGGAGAGCCGAAGACCGCGAGGCGCGCGATCTCGTCGATGTGGTGGCGGACCGCCTTGGCGTCCTTCAGTTGAGGCCGCGCACCGGAGAGGTTGAGGGATGCAGCCAGGGTGTCGTTCATGGCCGCCATTCTACAACGGGGCAACGAAAACGGCCCGGCAGTTGGACTGCCGGGCCGGGTGCTCGCGGGATTGGGAAGGCTCAGGCCGCGGCTTCGCCGAGGCCGTCGGCGCTGGCGCGGCGGGCGCCGCGGCGCTCCAGCATGTAGCCGAATCCGCGGACGTTGATGATGTAGCTTGGCTCGGCGGGGTCGTGCTCCACCTTGCGGCGAATCCGGCGGATGTAGACCTTCACGATCTCCTGGGCTTCGCGCTCGGAGTAGGTGTAGTCTTGGACGGCGCGGAGGATTTCAGATCGGAA
>JAKALX010000463.1 GCA_021823905.1 Chloroflexota bacterium
GTCGTCCGCGGAGGCGGTCACCAGCGTCGCCCGTTCCTTGACGGCCGGCTCCGCGTTCGCCATCGCCACCGACCTTCCGGCCACGGGGAACATCGGGAGATCGACCTCGCTGTCGCCGATGGCCACAACGTCGCGCCTCTCGAACGCGAGCGCGGACCGTAGCGCCTCGAGCCCTGTTCCCTTGTCTACCCCGGCAGCTGTCATGGTCAGCATCATGTCGCCACGGAACGAGACAGCATGGTGAAGCGTGATCTGACCGGCCCAGCGATCCAGCTCCCGCGGCGCCGTGTCGCCGGAAGGGAACTCAGCGAGCACGCAGAGCAGCCGGGAGAGGTCGGCGTCCCGGAGGTGGGTGACAGGCCTGAGCCACTCCGGCGCGTTGGCCGCCCAGGGCGGCAGCTCATCTGCGCGGCGGTAGGCCCAGGAAGGTGTGGTCAGCGTCGCGACCCGGCCAGGACCGTCGCAGAGCTCGGCGACGAAGCGGGTGAATGCGGTCGGCAGCGCCGCTTCGACGATGGTGCCGCCATCGGCCAGGCGGACGTCGGCGCCGGCGGCCGCGACGGCCGGGACCGTCAGCCCGATCCGGTTGAATGGCTGGCACGCCGCCTGGTACCACCGGGCGGTCGCCGGTACAACCAGGTGGCCGCGCTCGGCAGCGTTGCGCAGCGCCTCGGCGTTGCCTTCGCTCAGCCGCCCGGAGGAATTGAGCAGTGTCCCGTCGAGGTCGACCGCGATGAGCGCCATCCCGCCTCCGGCTCAGGGTGATTAGCGGAGTCTACGCAGGTGGCGTGAACTGCTCGACCGCCTCAGAGGACGGGAAGGTATTCCCTGAGCTCGAAGTCGCTGATGTGGCGGCGGTAGCGCTCCCACTCGATCCGCTTGTTGGCGATCAGGCTCTCGAAGACGTGGTCGCCGAGAGCCGAGCGCAGCAGCTCCGACTTTTCGGCCGCCTCGATCGCTTCGATCAGGCTGCCGGGCAGCATCTCAATCCCCCGCGCCGCTCGCTCGGTGGCGCTCATCTCGAAGACGTTCTCCTCGACTGGCGGCGGCAACGGGATCTCTTTCTCAATCCCGTCGAGACCGGCGGCGAGCATCACCGCGAAGGCAAGATAGGGATTGCAGGCGGGATCCGGCGAGCGGTACTCGATGCGCGCGTGCAGCTCTCGCCCCGGCTTGTATTCCGGGATGCGGATGAGGTCGCTGCGGTTTCTGCGTGCCCAGCTCAGGTAAACGGGCGCTTCGAACCCGGGCAGGAGGCGCTTGTAGCTGTTGACCCACTGGTTCGTGACGAGCGTGATCTCGCGGGCGTGATAGAGCAGCCCGGCGATGTAGCTCTTGGCCACTGCGCTCAGGTGGTAGGTGTCCTCGGCGTCGAAGAAGGCGTTGCGCTCGCCCTTGAACAGCGACTGATGGACGTGCATGCCGCTGCCGTTCTGGTTTTCGATCGGCTTGGGCATGAACGTCGCGTAGACGTTGTTCGCGAGGGCGATCTCCTTCACCACCAGCCGGTAGGTCATGGACGCGTCCGCCATCGTCAGGGCGTCGGTGTAGCGCAGCGCGATCTCGTGCTGGCTCGGCGCCACCTCGTGGTGGCTGTATTCCACTTCGATTCCCATCGCTTCAAGCGTCAGTACCGTGTCGCGGCGAAGGTCGTGCGCCGCGTCGGCCACCTGGTCGAAGTAGCCGCCCTGGTCGAGCGGCTCCGGCGCGCCCTTCGCGTCTTTGAAGTAGAAGTACTCGAGTTCGGGACTGACGTAGAACGTGTAGCCGAGGTCGGAAGCGCGCTTCAGCTGCTGGCGGAGGACGAAGCGGGGGTCGCCTTCAAATGGGCGTCCGTCGGGGTGATGGATGTCGCAAATCATCCGGGCGACGCCCGCCTCGCGCGGGCGCCAGGGGATGATCTGGAAGGTCGTCGGATCAGGGAGCGCGATCATGTCCGATTCGTCGATCCGGGCGAAGCCCTCGATCGACGAGCCGTCGAAGCCCATGCCTTCTTCGAGGGCCTTTTCCAGCTCCTCGACGGTGATGGCGAAGGACTTGAGCGTGCCGACGATGTCCGTGAACCAGAGCCGGATGAACTTGATGCTGTTCTCGCGGCAGGCGGAGATGACGTAGGAAGCGGATTCGCTCATGGGAGTACTCCCGGCGCCCATTCGCGCAGAGATTCAGTGTAGCCCAGCGATGTTACGGAGGTGTTGCCGCCGGGCCAAGAGGGTCGCGCGCCGTGGCACGGGATCGATTGACCGCGCGCCTACCGGGCCGCCCGCGTAAGGCGCGCGTGGAGGACGGCACGTGAGCTGACGAACTCGACGGACGAAAACCCGAACGGTCCGCCGTCCAGGTGGTCAAAGAGCCGCTCACCCCTCCCAAGTAGGCTGGGCGCGACCACCAGGTGCAACTCGTCGATGAGTTCGGCGCGCAGGTACTGCTGCACGGTGGAAACGCCGCCGCCAAGCCGCACGTCCTTTCCTTGGGCCGCCTCCATCGCCCGGTCGAACGCGTCCCGGATGCCGCCGGTGACGAAGTGGAAGACGGTTCCGCCGTCCATCACGATCGGTTCCCGTGCGAAATGGGTCAGGACAAATACCGGATGGTGAAACGGCGGGTTCTCCCCCCACCAGCCTTTCCAATCGTTCCCGTCCCAGGGCCCGCGGATCGGGCCGAACATGTTGCGGCCCATGATGGTCGCCCCGATGCCGGTCTCCCCCGCCGCAATGAATTGGTCGTCGATGCCCTCTTCGCCGCCCGAACCGCCTTCCAGGCCGTGGCTCTGCTGGAAGGTGCGGGTCGCAAACGCCCACTCGTGCAGGCGAAGGGCGCCCACGCCCATCGGGTTCTCGAGACTCTGATCCGGGCCGGCGGCGTAGCCGTCGAGTGAGACCGAGAAATTGTGAACGCGTAGCCTCGCCAATTCCCTCTCCTTCCGATCTGAAGGGCCAAGGTTAGCGTACGGGCCCACGAATGTGCGCCGCAACGGCCCGTGAGGAGGCCGAGCGCTTCGTCTCCAGGTGTGCCTTTCGAGTACACTCCGGCCACCACCGTCTAAGGACCCGCCCATGAAGTTCGGCCTCTCGATGTTCCCAACCGACTATGCCATCCCCGTAACTGAGTTAGCGAAGGCTGCCGAGGATCTCGGCTTCGAGTCGTTGTTGTTCCCCGAGCACACGCACATCCCGGTTGGCCGGCGAACGCCGTACCCTGGCGGCGGCGAGCTGCCGCGCGAGTACTCGCACACGCTCGACCCGTTCGTTGCCTGTGGGGCG
>JAKALX010000464.1 GCA_021823905.1 Chloroflexota bacterium
TGGGCGAGTGGGCGAACGACTCGGTCACCGCCTCGCCCTCTCTTCCACTCTCCCCATCTCGGTCAGCGACGGCCGCCGCCCTGGAGAATGCGCAGGACGAAGAGGAACAGGTTCACGATGTCCAGGTAGATCCCCAGCGTGAGCACCACGGCGTTGCCCATCGTGTCTGCCGCATAGCGCGCGCGGTTCACGTCGAAGATGAGCAGGACGCTGAAGAGCATCGCGCCGCCCCAGCTCAGGATCGTGTACATGACCGTGCCGCCGACGAAGATGTTCACCAGCGAGGCGACGATCAGGCCGAGCAACGCCATGAAGAGGTACGGCTGGAGGCCGCTGAGGTCGCGCTTCGTGGTCAGCGCGTAGGCGGAAAGGCCGACCGTCATCGCCGCCGTGATGCCGGCCGCTTCGAGGACGACCGTGCCGAGCCCGGCCGCGACGTAGGCGGCGACGATCGGGCCAATCGTCATGCCGCTGACGGTGGCAAAGGCGTAGAGCAGGACGAGGTTGATGCCCTCGCGCTCGCGCAGCCGTTGGACGGCGAAGATCAGCCCCAGCTCAACGAAGAAGAGCGGCATGATCCAGCCGGGACCGATCTGGGCGCCGACCGCGCCGCCAACCGTGGCGAACGCCAGCGAAAACGCCAGCAAACCGAAGATCTTGCCGAGCAGGCCGCTGGCCAGCCGCTCACCAGCGACCGGGCGCGCCTGCTCAGAGGGGAAGTACGACACAGGAAACTCCTCTCCGCTCGGATCAATTGTCGATTGATGATTGCCGATTGTCGATCGATTTGCCGGCGATTGCGGTAAAGCCGGCCGCACGCGGTCGCCCGTGCCGCCGTCGGCACGCGCGTCGGCGGCGGCCCCACGGCAGGCTGGCGGGTTCGAAGCCAAACGTGCGGTTGGTTCGTGCCGCCTTCCTGGTGACCACGGCTGTGCTCTCCGTTCTGATGGCGATTGTCTACGACGGATACCTGCTCCCGGACCTCGTGGGGTAGAATCAGGAGCGAAATGACCGCCAAAGAAGCACTGAAAGAGCGCGTCGAGCAACTGAGCGAAGAAGAGGCGGCGGAGTGGCTGGCGCGGATCGAATGGGAGTCGGCCGAGTTCGAGGAACTGACGGCTCAGGAGTTGGATCTGGTCAGGCAAAGTCAGGCTGAATACGAGCGCGGCGAGGCGCTGGACGGAGACGAGCTCCTTCAAGAGCTGGGGCTTTGACCTATCGGCTCTCCGTGTCGCGACCGGCCGGCGCCTACCTGAGACGACTCGATCGAACGACGCAGGAACGTATCGGTGCCGCCCTTCGGGAGCTGAAAGCAGATCCTTATCACAACGGAACCAAGGCGCTGCAATCCGTCCATGGCCGGCGGACCGTGCGGGTGGGAGGCTGGCGAATCGTCTACTGGGTCGATCGGCCAGCGGAGACGGTCCACGTCGACATTATCGGCCCCCGCGGCCAGGTCTACCGCGGGCTTTGAAGGCGCGCGGTAGAATGTCACCACCATGACCGCAAAAGAAGCCGTGAAAGAGCGCGTCGATAAGCTCAGCGAGGACGAAGCGGCGGAGTGGCTGGCGCGGATCGAATGGGAGTCGACCGAGTTCGAGGAACTGACGGCGGAAGAATGGGAGCTTGTCCGACAGGCCGAACGCGAGATCGAACGAGGTGAGACGATCCCCGCGGAAGAGGTGTACCGCGAGCTTGGGCTTTGACGTATCGCATCGCGGACCCAGGAGCGGATCAAGGCGGCGGTTGATGCGATCGCGGACGATCCGCTTGGACCAGCGACAAAGCCGCTCCACGGTGTCGGGGAGCTGCGCACGATGCGTGTGGGAAGCTGGCGCATCGTGTACACCATTGACGCGGCCGGAAAGGTCGTCGTGATCATGGTGATTGGCCCCCGCGGCCAGGTCTAACGCGACCTTTAGCCCCGGTTCACGACGCCGCTGACCCGCTCCGCCGTCACGCGAGCGACGACGCGCTGCTCTTTTTCCAGCCGCTCCAGCATCCCGGCGGGCGCTTCCCAGTTTGGCTCGGCCCGCATCGCGCGGTTGATGAGCACGTGGTCGGCGAGCAGGTTGTCGCGGTGGAGCGTTGCCTTGCCCTCAACCGTTACGTAGCGGAAGGGTGCGCCTTCATCGAGCACGGTCAGCGCGACGCGCGCATCGTGGGCAATCGTTTTCGCCTTGATGCGGTCCATCGTCGTGCTGAACAGGAGCTCGTCGCCCACGCGTGCGTAGAAGATGACCGAGTTCGCCGGGCTGCCGTCCCTGCGGAGCGTGGTCACCACGCCCCAGCGCTGACTGGAGATGAACTTGTCCTGGTCCGCGTTTCCCAGCATGGGCGCCTCCATCGCGAAGAGTTCGAGTCGCTGATTCTATGCCCTCTTGCCCCAGCGCCGCTGCCTGTTGCCTACTGGATCCGTGAACGTCCTCGCGATCGAGTCTTCCTGCGATGAAACCGCTGCCGCCGTGGTGGTCGACGGGCGCGTGCCGCGATCCTCAATCGTCGCCAGCCAGATTGAGCTGCACGCGAAATACGGCGGCGTGGTGCCCGAGGTGGCCAGCCGCCAGCACCTGCTGAACGTCATCCCCGTGGTGCGCGAGGCGCTCGAAACCGCTGGCTGCACGCTCGACGACATTGACGCGGTTGCGGGGACGCGCGGCCCGGGTCTCGCCGGCTCGCTGCTGGTTGGTTACAACGCGGCGAAGGCGATCGCCTTCGGGCGCGACCTGCCGTTCCTGGGCGTGAACCACCTCGAGGGCCACATCTACGCGAACTGGCTGGCCGAAGGCCCGGAGCCGAAGTTCCCGGCGCTTTGCCTGGTCGTTTCCGGTGGCCACACCGATCTCGTCCTGATGCGCCGCCACGGGGACTACGAGCGGCTCGGGGGCACGCGCGACGACGCCGCCGGAGAGGCGTTCGACAAGGTTGGGCGGCTGCTCGGGTTGCCATTCCCAGGCGGCCCGCACGTCGCGAAGGCGGCGCTCGAAGGCGGCAAGTCGAGCCTGGAACTGCCGCGTGCCTGGATGCAGGGCACGTTCGACTTCAGCTTCAGCGGGCTGAAAACAGCCGTCCTCCACGTGGTCCGCGCAGGCCGCCACCCGACACCGCAGGTCGCCTGGGAGTTCCAGGAGGCCGTTGTCGACGTGCTCGCCGGGAAGACCTCGCGGCTCGCCCGAGAGCTGGGCGTCGCGGAGGTGCTCGTTGCCGGCGGCGTGGCGGCGAACACGCGGCTCCGCGAGGAGCTTCACCGCCGTTGTCC
>JAKALX010000465.1 GCA_021823905.1 Chloroflexota bacterium
CTCGCGCGCGGCGACCTCGGCGTCGTACCGGGCGATCTGGGTCGCCCGCGGCAACGGCGCCGACGCCTGCGCCGAGTGCGGCGACTGCGAGCCGAAGTGCCCGCAGTCGATCCCAATCCGCGACGCCTTGCGCGCGGCGCACGAGCTGCTCGGCTGACTCCGCCCGGGGCCGAGCGCCGGCTCGGCGTGATCCGCGTCAGGGATCACGAGCGCACCTTGTTGTAGGATGAGCTCATCTAATCTGACTTTGCCGGAGCGAACCAGCAGCGAGATGAGCGGGTGCCCCACACTTCAGCCATTTGCAGATCCGGCATCGAGGGAGAGAGCCATGCGACGGGGTGTGCTTCTGGGAGCTGCGCTCATAGCCGCTTTAGCTGCGGGTGGGCCTAGAGCCGACGACTGCGCCCCGGCCTTTCCGGCAAACGGGTTAGTTGCCGGCCACGACGATCAGGGGTATTTCGTGCGGGCAGTGCCCACCGGTGGCGACAAGAAGGTGCGCCGAGATGCCCGGATCAACCCGGTCGCGGAGTACCTCGCCTCGCAGGCCGGTGCCATCGTGGTGTACGTAGATGGTGGCACAGGAAGAGACTTGGAAGGCGGGGAATGGCGCGGAGATGACCCGTTGTCAGCTCTTCAGGCGTTTGCAGCGGCTGCGGGTACGGAGGTCGTCGTGCCAGCGCGTGGGTTTTGGATTGTGGGCATACCGGCCATGCTTGACGGGTCGGCCGTAGTCCTCTTCAGCCAGCCGCTGGATCCGGCGGCGCCGGCTGGGTGGTCCGCGAAGGACCTGCACGAACTTGAGTCCGCCCTCTTCCAACAGCTCCCAGTGCGGGGCGGCGGGGCCGCGAGGGGTATGCGGTACCTGGGTCTTGGGTATCACTGGGTCGGGGACAGCGAGCCGGACACGCTACTTGTTGTCTCAACCGAGTACATGGGGGGCGGGCCGGCGAAGTACACCTCCTTCAGAGCCTTCAAGGTACGCGCCTCCATGCTGGGAGGGCGCGCCCGGGTCTCCTGCTTGTGGTCCTCCGGTCGGATTGCTGGGCCGCTGGTCGAGGATATCCGGCAGGATTTTGATGGTGACGGGCTACCCGACTTCGTGTTCGACCGCTACGCAGACGTGGAGGGGAGCCCGGTGGTTCTGTCAGGCAAGGACGGACACGTGCTTCTTCGTTTCCAAGGTGCTGAGATCGCAACCGAGAGGAGCCACGGCGGCGCCGTTCGGGTCGCGGTTTTCGAGCCCAGCGAAACGGACCCGACGACTTGGGAGCCACAGATACTTCGATTTGACAGCGGAGCTGGTCATTTCGTTCCTGCCGCGCAGCAGGAGGCGGCGGCGTTGTCCTCACATGAGGCCACGGTCAAACCAAATAGAGGCCTTGTGGGCCTCCTGGAGGCAGAAGTAGGTGGTAAGGACAAGGTGACAGTCGCGAAAGTCCTTCGCGAACACCCAACACAGGTGGTTCGGGTCACGCCTACGGAGATCCAAAGAGGATTCGTCGGCAGGGTCCTCCTCGAGTACAAGTCAACCGGCTACATCGAGGAGGAGCGCCGCAAAGCGGCGGTGCAGCACCAATAGCATTGGGCAACCCGTACCTGAGTGTAAGAGTAGTTTCGGTACTAGTACTACCAGTACCAGGAATCGCCACCTCACCATCTCAGATCGGTACCAGGTATCACCATTTCACCTTGCTGGGGTAGAGTGAGATCAGCAAATGTGAAGGTGGGAGGCGAAGGATGGCGCAGCGGGCAGGGGTGCTCGTGGCGGGAGCGGCGTGCCACGTGTACTGGTGGACCGCTCTCGGGGAGTGGCTTGCGAAGATCGAGGTCGGTGAGTCCTCCAAGAGGGTGAGATCGGGATCCCGCTGCCGACTCGGCACCTGTGTTGGCGTCGGACGGAGGTAACTGTGCGACACCGGTTCGGATGTGTCGTTGTCGCGACGATGGCGCTCGTGATCTGTTTTGACGGTGGTGATGCTACGCCACAGCCCAGAGTTTCCTCGGAGCGGCTCCTTCTCGGAGTGGTACTAGACAATAGGTACCAGGTCCGGCATAGTTGACAAGCTGGAGGGCGACGAGTACGGTCCAATCAAGGAACTGCCATGCCCCGCAGGCCACGAGTGTTTGTCGACGGTGCGACCTACCACGTCTACTGTCGGTTCGCTCACGGCGCGCGGGTGTTCGCCGCGCCTGAGGAAGCCGAGCGGTTCCTCGCCATCGTGCGCGACGTCAAACGGACCGATGAGCTCTCGATCCTCGCCTGGTGCCTGATGCCGACCCACTACCACCTCGCAGTGCGCACGGGGCGTCGGCCATTGTGGCGCAGCCTGCGGGTGATCCAGGGTCGGTTCGCTCTCCTCCACAACCGCCGTCACAAGACGCTGGGACCGCTCTGGCAGGGCCGCTACAAGGCCCGGGTGGTCGAGGGGCAGGACGGCCTGAACCGGCTCCTCGCCTACATCCACCTCAACCCGGTCAAGGCGGGGCTGGCGGCGTCGCCGCTGCGCTACCGCTGGAGCGGCCACCGTGAGCTGTTGGGCCGCGTGCGGGCGCCGTTGGTCGATGTGGAGGCGACCCTGCGGCTGTACGGATCGAGGCGAGGAGCTGCGATGCAGGCGTATGCGGCGATGGTGCGAGCGGTGGGTCGGGAGGCGTGGGCAGCTGAAGAGCCGGGCCGGCTGCCGTGGTGGAGCCGGGGTGCCGGGGAGGCCGAGGAGCTCGACGGGCCGCCCAGGCCGGGCCTGGATGCGTTGGGGGCGAGCACCGCGCCGGAGCCGGTGCGGGCAAGCCTCGAGGAGGTCCTCGCCGTAGTCGAACAGGCCACCGGCCTGACGCGGGAGCGGCTGGTGTCGGGGGTCCAGGATCGTGCAACGGTCGCGGCGCGGGAGCTGCTGGCGGTCGTGGCGGTGCACCGGTGTGGGGTGCGGGTGACGGACGTGGGACGCTGCCTGGGGCGGCCGGCGGACACGGCCAGCCGGTGGCTGAGCCGCGGCAGCGAACGACGCCTGGACGAGCCCTCGTTCGGGCGTCAGGTGGACGCGGTCGAAGCGAAACTGAGGCGGGAATGATTCATGAGCGGCACAACTCTCAACTTGTCAACTACGCCGGACCTGGTACCTATTTTGGGCACGAACGGCCCGACCGAGACCTTGACCTCGGCGTTGCGGCTGCCGGCGCGGCGCGCGGCCGCGAGGATCCCCTCGGCCAGGCGCGCCAGCTCCTCCAAGTCGTCGTCCGTTTCCGTG
>JAKALX010000466.1 GCA_021823905.1 Chloroflexota bacterium
AGCTGCAAGTGACCGTGCTCACCGGCACGCCTTCGGTGGTGGTCCGGAGGGCTGCAAGCGAGAAGCCATTCGAGCAGTTCGGACACTTTCGCCGTGGCGACGGCCACGCAGGTGTCGGAAGCCCCGTAGTACATCCGCAGCTCGTCAGCGGCACCATCGACGACCACTCCGCACGGGAAGACAACGTTCGGAACGTCACCCATCAGCTCATACGGTTCTTCGGGTCCGAACACCCATTCCTCTCCCCGGCGAAGAATCACGCACGGGTCGTCGCGGTCGAGGAGAGCGAGGCCGAGGCGATAGATAGCGCCGGCTGCAGTTTGCCGCACGCCGTGGTAGATGATGATCCAGCCCTCTGGGGTTTCGATCGGCGGCGGCGAAAGACCAATCTTGCCGGCATCCCAGAACGCGCCGTCGCGCGCTTCAAGCAGCAACATGTGGTCGCCCCAGTGCCGCAGATCGGGCGAGAACGAGAGCCAGATGTTCGCCTTCGCCCCCGGGGCGTTCGGCACCGGTCGGTGGATGAGCGCCCAACGGCCGCCCAGGAGGTGGGGAAAGAGCGCGGCGTCTTTGTCCTCCGGGGGCATGATCGGCCCGCGGCGGTCGAACACCCGGAAGTCTTCCGTCAACGCAAGGCATACAAGCGGTCCGTTGCGCGAGTAAGCCGTGTAGACAATTGCGTATTGCGCCATCTCCGGCATCCACGTAATCCGCGGATCCTCAATGCCCCACACCTCTTCCTGGAACATGTCCGGGTTTGGCGCCAGGGTCGGGACGGGATCGACCTTCCAGCCGCTGAAGCCATCAGTGCTGCGTGCCGTGGTCAGGTGAGATACGCCGCGGCGATCCTCGACACGGACCAGGAGCAATGTCTCGCCGCTGGCAAGGCGAACGGCCCCCGGGTTAAACACGGTGTTCGCCGCGTAGGGCCAGTCAGCAGCCGTAAGGATAGGGTTGGCAGCATGACGCGAAAACAGTTGGGGCAGGTGACCGTTCCGGCCACCGCTTCGACGGGCCACGGGGATAGCCTCATTACCCACTGCCACGGCTCCTGGACGCCCGGCCACAATTTGACTAACCACGCGTCTTGCTGACGGTATCGTACGGGACCGCGGCTTTGGCTCCATAGGTACGCCGGCGGCTTAACGATTCCTGGACGGCTCTCGCAGGCGAGCGTGAGGCGCCCGGGTTCGGTTCAGGCTGCCTTTCGCCGAGGCTGATCCTCGGCGCATTGTTCGCTCATGTCAGGCGCAGCGGCTGCCGCGTGGCGGGAGAGGAGGTCTCGAGCATCGCGCACAGCACTCACGAGGCGGTCGTACTCGTCTCCTCGTCCCAACGAGCGGACGACGCATTCGTGTAGCCGAGATAGCATCGCCCACGCATGTTCGGCGTTGGGAAGAGAGTCTGGCTCGCGGTCGTCCATCATCATGCCTCCGTCGTTTTCTCGCGCTGACGCGTCGGGACCCACATGGCATTAACGATGTTCGACTATCGGTCACGGTTCTCGCAGGCCCAAACGGCGCGCCGATCGGAGTTGATCGAGGAGGGGCGGCGACAGTTCGTGTGAGCGCCAACTGGAGCCATCGGACAGCTTGCTAACTTGCCGGCAGTAACCTGTCAGGCATCGCTCACGGCCACCAACAGAACGACGACGGCCAGGATTCCCATGATCTCCGTCCAGAGGCCGTTTGCGAAGTCTCCCGTCACCCGTCGGCTGCATGTTAGGAGCACGAGAAGCACGACGAGGCGCGGTCCCTCCCGTGCGATGCCGGTCTTACGCAGATGAGTTGCGTCTTGGGATCATGGACCCGCTGGTCTGTCCGGAATTAGCAGATGCATCCGAGGCGACATCTGGGCAACGTCGGTCGCCACCGTTCGAGCACGTATCAGTCTTGCAAGTGGTCAATAAGTTCACGAACCACGGCGTAGCACTCGCACGCCGCCTTTTCCAGCCCGTGGCGATCCACGATCGTCATCTCTCCACGGTGGTAACTGATCAGCCCCGCCTTCTGAAGCGCGGCCGCGGACAGTGCGACGCTTGGCCGGCTTACGCCAAGCATCTGCGCGAGGAACTCCTGTGTGATTGGGAATGCGCCGTCTCCCGCCTGGTCGTGCGTCATCAAAAGCCAGCGCGCACAACGCTCGTCAACGTGGTGCGCGCGGTTGCAGGCTGCCGACTGAGCAACCAGTGAGAGCATCATCCCGCTGTAACGCTTGATGACCTGCATGAACCCTGGGTTGCGTTCCACTGCCGCGAGGAAGTCCGCGCTCTTCATACGGAGCGAGTCGCCAGGAACCTGGGAGATGAACGCCGTATTCGAGTCGCCCATACCGAGAAACACGGGGACGGCTGTGGTTCCCTCACGGCCGACGGTGGCGAACTCGATCATCATCCCGTTCTCGAGGACCGTCAGGACCGAGATGATGCCGCTGGTGGGAAAGTAAACGTACTCGGGCTCGTCCCCCGCCTCTTGAACCGCCTCGCGCATCCGAAGCGGGTACACCTCGAGGAGATCGTGAAAGTTCTCGTACTCGTCTGCGGGAACGGAGGCAAGAAGAAGGTTACCGAATCTCATCTGATCGTCCTGCTCCGATGATGTTGGCAAAGAAGCAGACACAGTGACCGGCGCTCGGTCGCAGTTGCGCAACGGCCCGGCACCGCCACGCTCCAAAAACGTATCACGTGGGAGCCGCTTTTCCAATATCGAGGTGTTCCTATCCTGAGAGCCTACGGTCTGGGCGGCCACGCGTCTGTCCGAAACTAGCGGGCGGAGCCATCACCGTTTTCTTCGCCGCTCTGCTTCTCCAGTTCCTCGACGATCCGCTCCGGGCTGACGTCTTGCTCGAGCTCCTCGAGCTCCGCTTCGTTCTCGTCGATCTCGACCCCGAGGTGGTCGGCGATGGCCCTGGTCAGCCGGAGGACCCGGGTAATTTCGTGTTCGGTGAGCAGGTTGGTCTGGAGGTCGAGGTCCGACCTTCGGTCCGCCAGGGCCGCGCTCCGGTTCTGGCTGATCAGCACGAACGTCGAAAGGAAGATGGCTTCGAGGCTGACCATCATGGTCAGGAGGCCGAACGGAAACGGGTCGAAGGCTGGGAGCCCGGCAACACCCGTGTTGACCACCATCCACACCGCGAACCAGGCGGCGTGAATGTAAACGAACACCATCGTCCCCGAGAAGTACGTCAGCCAGTCGGCGGCCTTCTCCTGGCTGCCTCGTGCGGCTTCGCTCTGCTGGTGCGCA
>JAKALX010000046.1 GCA_021823905.1 Chloroflexota bacterium
AAGTTGGTCCTCTGGCTTTCCAGCCGCTTCGTCCTCCCCGCGCTTGCGCTGGCCGCGCTGTTGCTGGTCTCCTGCCGCGGGCTTGAGTCTTCCGCCGGGCCGACGGCCAGCGTGTCTCCGGCAGGCTCAACGCCCTCCACACCGCCTCCGGCGACTGTTTTCCTCACGCCGACGGCTACGACGGCTATTGCCGTCCCGACCCCAACGCCCGCCCTGCCAGCGACGGCGCCCGTCTGCGCGAAGGACGGCTACACCGTCAGCGCCTCGGCGCAGGGCGCGACCGGGAGTGTGGCGATATCGATTCGGTTCAAGGCGAAGGGCGAGCCCTGCACGGTCGGCGAGCCGCTCGTGGTGGCTCTCTTTGATCGGGGCGGTAACCCGCTGCTCGGGATTGCGAGCAACCCGGCGACGTTCCCTACCGGCTTCGTCGCGGGCGCCGAAGGAGTGACCAGGGTGGTGACCTGGTCGAACTGGTGCGCGGCGCCCGGAACGTTCAGCGCCAGCGTTGCGGCCGGCGGTCCGGTCGTCTTCGTGCCCATCGCGGCGCCGCCTCGTTGCGACGCTCCGAGTCAAAAATCCGCGCTCAGCCTTCACCCCTGACCTTCGCACCCGGCATTAGGACCACGCGGCCGTCGCCGCCCGGGACTCGGGGCGTAGGATTGAGGCATGACCGGCCGCGAACCGCCCGCCATCCTCACCGACGGCCTGAGCAAGCGCTACGACGTGCGGTTCGCGCTCGACGGGCTCTCGCTTCGAGTGGAGCAGGGCGAGATTTTCGGCTTCCTCGGTCCGAACGGCGCGGGCAAGAGCACGACGATCCGCCTGCTGCTTGATCTCATCCGCCCAACGAGGGGCCGCGCTGAGATCCTGGGCCACGACTGCCAGCGCGAATCGGTCGCGGTTCGCGATCTCGTCGGCTATCTCCCCGGCGACCTGCGCCTGTACGGCGGCCTGCGAGGTCACGAAACGATCGAGCTCTTCGCCTCGATGCGAAAGCGGCGGACCGACCCGGCGTTCGTGAAGGAGATCGCGGCAGAGCTGCAGCTTGATCTCCAGAAGCACGCCGGCGCCTTGTCGAAGGGCAACCGGCAGAAGCTCGGTGTCCTCATCGCCCTGCTGGGCGATCCGAAGGTGCTGCTCCTCGACGAGCCGACGTCGGGCCTCGATCCGATCATGCAGCGAGCTGTCTGGGCGATCCTCCGGCGCATGGCCGGCCGCGGCCTGACGGTGTTCTTCTCCAGTCATGTGATGAGCGAGGTCGAGCAGATCTGCGAGCGCGTTGCGATCCTGCGCGAGGGGCGGCTCGTGACCGTCCAACCTGTCTCGGAGCTCAAGGCTCACGGCCTCCGCCATGTGGTCGTTTCCTTCGCCGGCGCCGCGCCGGCGGCGGGCAGCTTCGCCATCCCGGGGGTGCGCGAAGTCGAGCGATCCCACGCGGCGATCGAGTTCGAAGTCACCGGAGAGATAGATGGGCTCCTGAAAGCGCTCGCCGCTTATCGCGTGGCCGACCTCCGCACCGAGCAGCCCTCGCTCGACGAGATCCTGCTGGCTTACTACGAAGGAGCAACGGCATGAACCGGCGGTTTCCCGTCGCGCGCAAGACGCTCCGCGATTATCGCGGGCAGGTGCTGGCCATGGCGTTCGTTGCCGCGCTGATCGGGTTCATGGACATCCTCATCTACCCGCAGTACCGGGACGCTCTCGGTGACTTCAAGATGCCCGACTGCATGCAGTCGATGATCGGCGAGGGCCAGTCCATCACGAGCCCGGCGGGCTTCATCAGCGGTGAGTTCTTCTCGTGGGTGCCGTTGCTCTTCATCACGGTCGCAATCATCGCGGGGACCGGGGCGACTGCCGGCGAAGAGGCCACGGGTACGATGGACATCCTCCTCGCGCAACCGATCGACCGGCGCCGGCTCGTGCTCGAAAAGGCAGCGGGCATCGGCCTGTCGGTATGCGCCGGCATGCTGCTGTCCCTCCTGGGCTTCTACGTTGCCAAGCCGTTTGCCGACTTCCCGTTGAGTGCCTGGCGGCTGACCGAGACCATGGTCGCGACCATGCCCATCGTCCTCCTCTTCGGGGCACTCGCACTCTGGGCCGGCGTTACCTTCCCCAGCCGTGGCATCGCCGCCATGGCCTCGATCGGCGTGCTGGTCGCAGCCTATTTCCTGCAATTGATGGGCCCGACGCTCGACCTGCTCCGCACGCCGCAGAAGTTCTCGCCGTTCTACTGGTCCGATGCGTCACACGTCCTCGTCAACGGATTCGACCTGGCGCGCTTTGGCGGAATGCTGGCTGTCGCGGCGGTGGTGCTCGTTGCCGCGCTCTGGAACTTCGAGCGCCGGGATGTCACGGCGGGCACGCGTGAGTGGTCGCTTCGCTCGCTCGTCCGCCGGAACCATGAGGAGCCCGAGCCATCAGAAGGGCCCGCGAGGAGCGAGCTGCGCAAGGCGTAGTTGTGGCGTGCGGTAAGATTCAGGCACGATGCGCGAAGTTCTGCCGATTAGCACCGAGGTGCTTGCCGATTTCTGCCGGCGATGGCGGATCCGCGAACTGGCGTTGTTCGGCTCAGCCCTCCGCCCGGACTTTCGTGACGAGAGCGACTTCGATCTCATCGCCACGTTTGTCCCCGAGGTCCGCTGGAACGTGCTCGATCACTTGAAGATGGAAGAGGAGCTGGCGGATCTCCTTGGCCGCCCGTGCGACATCGTCACCAGGGAAGCATTGGACGAAGACCCGAATTTCCTGCGGCGCAACCGTATTCTCGCGAACGCGCAAACCATCTATGCGGCCTGACGAGGATTGCCTGCTCGACATTTCGCTGGCCGGCAGGCGGGTCATCACCTTCGTCGAGGGCATGAGCTTTGACGCCTTCGCCGCGGACCCGGCCTACCGCAGCGCCCGCCCACCGTCGATCAGCATGATGCTTCCCGTGGTGTAGCCGCTCGCGTCGCTGGCCAGGTAGAGTGCGGCGCCAACCATGTCGGCCGGCGCCGCCAGCCGGCCCAGGGGGATGTCCGCTCGTAACCCCTCGCCGTGGCGGCTTTCGAAGAGGTCACTGGTGAAGTCGGTTTCGGTCCAGCCCGGCGCGATACCGTTCACGCGGATGCCGCGGTCGGCCCATTCGAGCGCGAGCACCTTCGTCATCTGGTCCATGCCGGCCTTCGCCGCGCAGTACGCGCCGAGCCGCGCGAGCGGCACCTGCCCGCCGATGGAGCTGACGTTGATCACGCTGCCCGGGCGGCTCTCCGCGAGCAGCCGCCTGGCCACCTCGATGGCCGTGAAGTATGCCCCGCGCAGGTTCACGGCGAACACGTTGTCCCATTCCTCGACGGTTACGAACTCTGCGCGCCGGTACATCGCGTTCGTGGCTGCATTGTTCACGACGACGTCGACGGGGCCGATCTGCCAGCACTCTTCAACCAGGCTGGCGATCTGGGCTGGATCCCCGTTGTCGCAGGGCTTGCCGATCGCCTGGGCTCCGAGGCTGGCGGCGGCTTCGCGCGTGCCCGCCTCGCTCCGCCCCGTGATGATGACCCGCGCGCCGGCGTCGATGAACGTCCGCGCGATCGCGTAGCCGATTCCACGCGTTCCGCCGGTGATCAGCGCGGTCTTGCCTTCAAGTGAAAAGAGGGACTCTGTCATGGCGCGAGTGTAGGGAGCTGCCCGGCTCGCCGCTACCGCGCCTTCGGGTGGTTGCTCTGCTGCTGGCCGGTCACGTCGATGAACGCCCCGATGTAGCTGCGCACGTCGCCGTCCTCGTCGATCTCGGCGCGGGCACGGGAGTTGATCCAGCGGACCTCTCCATCAGGACGGACCACGCGGAAGACAGCCTCGAACGGCACGCCCTTCGACAGCGCCTGCTCCCAGGTTGTCCGGTGCCGGGGCACGTCATCGGGGTGGACGAAGGACGTCCATAGCCGGCCGAGCGCGAGCTCGCGGCTGTAGCCGAGGACCGCGCAGGCTTCCGCGTTCACGTAGATACACACGCCCTCGGCGTCGGCGCGCACGATGCCGACCGGCGCCACCGCCGTGAGCACTTCGAGCCGCCGTTCTGTTTCGCGCAGCGCCGACTCAGCCTCGCGTTGGGCGGTAACGTCGCGGATGACGATGCCCAGGCCGGTCTGCGGCGCCCGCGCGATGCCGGCGGCGCCAATGAACGCTTCGCCATCCGCGCGGACCAGCAAGAGCTCGCTCGTGGTTGGCGGGCGCAGCTCGCCGGCGAGCCCGAGCCCGAGCAGGATGGCGCCGTATTCGTCGCGGTACGGCGCGGGGACGAATCGTTCGAACGGCTGCCCGATTGCCTCCTCGGGACGGACACGGAACATCGCCAGCGCCGCGGGGTTCGCCGTCTGGATCACGAGGTCGTCGTCGACGGTGACGATGGCTTCCTGGGCGGCGGCCACCAGGCCGGCGATCGTGGCGTCGGCGGGCGCGGCGGAGTCTTCCTCGAAGACGAGCACCCACGCGGGCCGGCCGTCCCAGGTGATTGGGTTCCCCCTGGCCCGCCACGTTCGCGCCCCGTCCCCTGTTCCGGCCAACGTGACATCCAGCGCGAACGGCCGCGCGAGCGAAAGCGCGTTGGCCAGCGGCGCGTCCTCAGCCGCCGCGCGTGCGTCGAGCAGCGAGGGCAGATGGCAGCCCGCCAGGCCTTCCGGTGGGCGCCCCAGGAGGGAACAGGCGGCGGCGTTGGCTTCAGTCACCCGGCAGGTGGCGGCGTCCACCACGCAGGTGGCCGCGGGGCTGAGCGCGAAGAGGCTCGCGAACTGGGCGGCGTGGCCCCCGGTGGGCGGCTCGGCCGGGCTGTTCACGGCCTTTCACCCGCATCTCGAAATTCATCCAGGGAACGGTTCAGGCTCGCCATGATCCATCCAGTTCCAGGGTCCGGAGCTGAGACGGGCCATGATAAACACGGAGATGGAGCTTAAGTGTGAAGAAACGACCACAGTCCAGCCCTTTTCGCCGGATGCCCAAGCGCGGCTAGAATCGGAGGATGACGTACCCCCGACACCCGTTGCTGGGCCCGCCCGGCGCCGCCTGGATCCCGGATGACGCCCCGCCGGAGGGCAAGCGCGCCGCTCTCCAGCGTCTCGCTGGCGCGCTCCGCGACACGATCGAGCTGCTCATGGACACCGAGGCGCCCGAGGACGAGATCCTCGAAGCCGCCCGCGCCGCCGAGGCGTTCACGGCGCGCCTGGCTGCGTTTCCTCGCGCACGGGCGCTCTGGGGATTCGCCGAGAGCTCGAACTCGGGCGATTCACGCGCCTTCTTCGACAGCAGCCCGCTCATCGGCCTCGGGAACCCGGTGGCGCCGCCGCTCCGTCTCGTCACCGTGGAAGATCACGTCGAGGGGACGGCGATCTTCGGCACCGCCTACGAGGGGCCGCCCGGCCACGTCCACGGCGGGATTGTGGCCGCCGCATTCGATGAAGTCCTCGGCATGGTCCAGTCCGTTACCGGCCACCCCGGCATGACGGGCACGCTCTCCGTTCGCTACCGGCGGCCGACGCCGCTCCACGTCGAGGTCCGTTTCTTCGGCCGGGTGGACCGTGTGGAAGGGCGCAAGATCTTCACGAGCGGCACGCTGATGGCAGGCGAGCAGCTCTGCGCCGAGGCAGAAGGGATCTTCGTGTCCGTCGATTTCGCCCGCATCCAGCGTCTCGCCGAGGGCCGTTGAAGCCCGGCTGCTTCGGCCGTTAACCAAACAGACCACCCAATTGGGTGGTCTGCCTGGGAGGGGTGCGGACCGCTGGCGGGCGGCCCACGGAGGAGGGATGACGTCTCTAACCGAAGCGCCACTCCGGCGTCAGCGCATGACACGCCGGGCAGTAGCGATCGCGGATCTCGTAGCCTGAGCGGCACTCGGGGCAGCGCCGCGCTTCAGGCGGGCGGACGACGAGGTACTGGGGGATGGCAGCCTCTTCGAAGATGCGCCGCCACCAGGGGCGCTGCGAATAGCGAAGCATCGCGTGCCTCCAGACGAGAACGGAACGCGCGTCGCGAATCGCGGTGTACCGCGAGCCACGCGTGCATCCGGGCCATGAGAGGCATATGCGGCAGGCTGAAGGGCTGCCACGCCTCTCCCTTGCGCCTACGAGGTTAGCTGACGGGTTCGGTGAGGGAGTCACCTACTCCGCTTCCGCGGAGATTCACCCCAGGGGAGTGGGTCCCCCGTTCCACCTTGCGGCGGATTCGGCAGCCACGTTGTACCACAGCCGGGCCCGCTTGCGTGTTAAGTGGACGTAAATTCTTCGCGCGCGCACCTCCCCCTTGCGGAGCTCGACGATCGCTGCTCAGTGAGTTGCAATGTGCAACTCAATCGCTGATAGTGGTTGGCGTGCCGGGCAGCGCCCGGATCCCTGGAGGTCACGATGTTCCGCGCCCCCACCTCGCCGTCGAAGTGGCTCACGCTCGCCGCCACCTGCCTCGGTCTCGGCATGCTGATGATCGACACGTTCGTCGTCAACGTCGCCTTCCCGGCGATCGGCCGTGACCTCCACGCCAGTCTGAGCACGGCCGAATGGACGGTCACGAGCTACGTCCTCGTCACCGGCATCTTCCCGATCGCGATGGGGCGCGTGGGCGACATCTTCGGCCGGCGCGAGATCTACCTGGCCGGTCTCGTGCTCTTCATCGGAGCGTCGGCCGGCTGCGGATTCGCGGGCAGCATCGAGACGCTCGTCGTGCTTCGCGTCGTGCAGGGCCTGGGCGCCGCGACCATGATGCCCGGCACTCTCTCGATCATCACCAACGCCTTCCCGGCCGAGCAGCGCGGCCTTGCGATCGGCATCTGGGGCGGTGTCTCCGGCCTCGGCCTGATCGCGGGTCCGATCCTCGGCGGTCTCCTCGTCCGTGGCGACAACTGGCGCTGGATCTTCTTTGTCAACGTCCCGGTCGGGCTCGTAGCCCTGGCCATGGCGCTGGCGTTCGTCCCGAAGTCGCGCGATGCGAACGCACCCCGGTCGCTCGACCTGGGCGGCCTTGCCGCGCTGGCGGGTGGGCTCTTCCTGCTCCTGTTCGCGATCAGCCGCGGCAACGAAGAGGGCTGGACTTCGCCGCTGATCCTCGGGTGCGCGCTGGCTGGCGCCGCCCTGCTCCCAGTCTTCGTCCTCGTCGAGCGCCGTGTCCGGTTCCCGCTGGTGGATCTCTCGCTCTTTCGCAGTCTGCCGTTCGTCACGGCCTGTGTCAGCGCGGCGCTCTTCTCGGCCGCGGTCTTCGGCTCGCAACCGTTCACGAGCCTGTTCATGCAGAACTACCTCGGATTTTCGCCGCTTCAGGGAGGACTGGCGTTCGTCCCGGCGACGGCGCTCGTCGCAATCCTGATGCCGTTCTCCGGCATCATGGGTCAGCGGCTCGGTTCACGGATGCGCTGGCTGATCATCGGCGGGTCGCTCTCCGTGGCGGTCGGGTTCGCGCTCTTTCTCCGTGTCGACACGGACAGCACCTACGTGGGCGCGCTCCTGGCGCCGTTCGTCTTCCGTGGTCTTGGCATCGGCCTCGTCATGTCGGCGACCTCGTTCGCGGTGATGAGCGCGATGCCGGTCTCGAAGGCGGGGCTCGCTTCCGGCACCTTGACGATGGCGAGGAACGTGGGGACGTCGGCCGGGGTGGCGGTCTTCGGCGCGGTCTTCCTGCACTCGGTCGATTCGCGGCTGCCGGAGCGTTTGGCGGCGGCCGGCACTCCGCCTGGGACCGCGGCGCAGGTGACGGGCGCGGCGCATCACTTCGTGGCCGCCGGCTCCGGGCCAGTGGCCGGCATCGCCGCGAACGCGATCGTCGATGGCTTCCTGGTTCTCGCGATCACGGGATTGGTGATCGTCCTGGCCGCCGCGGCCGCGGCGATGTTCCTGCGCCCACGCGACGTGTCCGCACGTTTGCCGGCGGCAGCGCCGGCGCCCGAGACCACGCTGGTGCCAGCCTCGGACTGAGGCGGGGCCCGGTTGCGGGGTCCCCGGCGTTGGGCCACACTCCGCGCCAACCATCAATGGAGGCTGGAGAGGATGCCGTCGCTCGAACGCCCGACCGTGAGCCTGCACTACGAAGATACGGGAGCCGGGCAGCCGGTTGTCTTCCTGCACGGCTGGTGTGACAGCTCCGCCACCTGGGCGGCGACGATGAACGAGTTTGCCCGCGACTACCGTTGCCTGGCGCCGGACATGCGCGGCCACGGCCGTTCGGGTCTGCCGTTCGACCACGCCTTTACTCCCGAGACGCTCACGAACGACTTGGTCGCCGTCTGCGAGGCGGCCGGCGTCCAAGCGCCGATCCTCGTTGGCCACAGCTACGGCGGCTACCTCGCCGCGGAGACTGCCCGCCGCTTTCCCGGATTCGCTCGAGCCGTCGTCGTCGAGGATCAGCAGCTCGCGCTGCGGCCCTTCGTCGAGCAGATGCGGTCGATCGAGCCGGTGTTGCGCGGCCGCGACAGCCACATGGCATTTCGCCGCCAGTGGTTCGAGACGATGGTCTCGCCAGCCATGCCGGCGGCCGACCGGGCGGTTATCGAGGCGGCGAAGGAGGCCACGCCGCCTGACGTTGCGCTTGGACTCTGGGCGCTGATGTTCGAATTCACGCTGGACGAGATCTCGGAGCGAGCGGATGCACTCATGGCCGCGCTCGGCCGCCAGCCCTCGCTCTCGATCGAGTCGGCGCCCGCGCCCGAGTACCACGCGGCCCTGGCAAAGCTTGCGCCGTCTGCCCGCACGGCAGTGATCACATCGGGCCATTGGATCCATCTGGAGCAGCCCGCGGCGTTTCGTGCGGCTGTCCGAGCCTTTCTCGGCTCGCTCTGAACTGAGAGACGTTTGCCCGGCCGTGGCGCGTCCTTGGGCCCTGCGTGGCCCGTGCTCCTGGTCTACAGTGGAAACTGAAAACCGGGAGGAACTTCATGACCGCAACCGTTGAACAGCGCCCCTACGGGCTGCGCCGCCAGGTCGGCCTTTCCTATGCGGAGGCCGTCGAACGCGTCCGCGCCGTGCTGAAGGACCAGGGCTTCGGCATCCTCACCGAGATCGACGTCAAAGCCACGATGAAGGCCAAGCTCGACGCCGAGATGCCGCCCTACATCATCCTTGGCGCCTGCAACCCGCCGCTCGCCCACCGCGCCATCACGGCGGAGCCCGAGGTAGGAATGCTACTGCCCTGCAACGTCGTGGTGCGCGAGGCCGACGGGGCCGTGTTGGTGGAGGCGATGGACCCCGCGGCTGCGATGGGCATCGTCGGCAATCCAGCCATCGAAGCGGTCGCGGCCGAAGCCAAGGCGCGGCTGACGAAGGCCCTGGAGGCGCTTCCCTAGGCCTGCGTATCGGACCCGCACTGGAAGGGGGCCTGGCATGGAAGTCCAGATCGACAGCGAGGAGGCGACGCTCCTGCGCTCGGTGCTCGAACGCTTTCTCGGCAACCTCCGCGCCGAGATCTATAAGACCGAGAGCGCCGCCATGCGCGCTGAGCTAAAGCACGACGAGGAAACTATCAAGGCGCTCATTTCGCGCCTGCCGGCGGCTGGCTGACGGCGTGGTGGCGCAAGTGATCAGGCCTTGCGCGTCTGCGGCAAACACCCCGAGATCTCCCTCGGCGATCGGGCCCGAAAACGTTGCGCACGATTGTCGGTCACCCCGCCGCCCGCCTTCGACGCGGCTCCCACCGCCAGAAACTGATGAATATGGGTGTGCCCCGCGCCACATCTTCACAAAAGTCAGGGTTTTCCGTCTGGTAATTCGCCGCGCCCTTCCTATGCTGTTCGTACAGGCGCCGAGGTGGTGCGATGCGCATCGAGGTCGTCGAATTCGAGTTGACCTGTCCCGAGCACGGCCCCCACAAAATCGTGGTGCCGCTCCAATCGCCATGGCCGCGAAACTGCGCACACTGCTTCAGCGCGGCTACACGCCGCGAGCTGCGCCGCTACGAGATGGAGGGCCCGCTGCCAAAGAGCCCTGGCAGCGAAGTCTGGATCGGCTGATTCCGGCGCGCCCCGCGCCTACCCCCGGGGCAGGCCAAGGCCGCGCGTGGCGATGATGCCCCGCTGGATCTCGCTCGTCCCGGCCGCGATCGTCCCCGAGACTGAACTCAGATAGGGCGTCGCCTGGTCGATCACCTGGTGCGCTGTCCCGTCGCGCAATTCGCCTGCCAGTCCCAGGAGATGCATGCCGGTCAGCGCGATCCGCTGGCCCATCTCGCTGCCGAAGAGCTTGCTGGTGCTGGCTTCATAGTTCGGCACCAGCCCCTTGGCCTGCATGGTCGCCACCCGGTACGCGAGGATCGTGCCGACGTTCAGCTCGACCATCCGGTCGGCGAGCTCCGTGCGAATGGACGGCCGCTGGCCGACGAGCGCCGGGTTGGATTTGGCGATGCCGACGAGGCGCTCGACGCGCTTCCGGCCACCGGCGTACGCCTGGATCCCGCTGCGCTCGAAGTCGAGCGCCACCGCCATGTGATACCAGCCACGGTTCACCTCGCCGACGACCTGCTTCGCCGGCACGCGAACATCCTCGAAGAAGACTTCGTTGAAGCCGTGCCGGTTGGCCATGTTGATCAGGGGGCGAACGGTGATACCCGGCGACTTCATGTCCAGCATGAACATGGTGATGCCCTTGTGCTTGGGCGCGTCCGGGTCGGTTCGCGCGGCCAGCCAGCCCCAGTCGGCCAGGTGGCCGCCGGAGGTCCAGATCTTCTGGCCGTTGATCACATAGTCGTCGCCATCGCGTACCGCGCGGGTTTGCAGCGCCGCGAGGTCGGATCCCGCGCCTGGTTCACTGTAAAGCGTGCACCACCAGTCGTCGGCGCCCGTGATCCGAGGGATGAAGCGCTGCTTCTGTTCGTCGGTTCCATAGAGCATCAGGCTCGGGCCGACCCAGGCGATGCCCATGTTGCCGGCGGGCGCGGCGTTGTAGGCCATCTCCTCGTTGTAGACGAGCTGGCGCATGTGGCTGGCGCCGCCGCCGCCATATTCCTTCGGCCAGGCCATTGCCAGCCAGCCGCGCGCCGCGAGCTTCTTCTGGAAGCCCATCGTGTAGGCGTAGGCCTCCGCGTTGCTCTGCGTTCCGCCCTCGCCGCGTATCTCGCGCTCGTCTTCGGGCGGCAGCTCGGCCGCGATGAACGCGCGAAGCTCCTGCCGGAATCCCTCTACGTCTGCGTCATACGAGAACTTCATGGCGAACCTCGTTTTCTGTGTGCCCGGAAGTATAGACGCTGCGGCGGCTGCCGTGAGGCAAGCTCGATGCGGCCTTTCGCGTTTCGCTGGCGAACGGTACCGTTCGGCTGCTATGAAGACACCGCGCGGTTTCCGCGTGCTGCTGGCGTCCGTCGTTTTGCTCGTTCTCGGCGCGGGCGTGCTCCAGGCCGCGGCCGTGGACGCGCCGCCCTCGACATTCGTTGTCAACGTCTCCGCGGCGGGCTTCGATCCGCCCACATGCCGAATCTCGCGCCGCGACGTCGTCGCTTGGAGGAATGTCGGTAGCAAGCCGATTCGCGTCATCCTGCCCGACCCGAACAGCACGAAGCCGATCTACGATTCGGGAATGATCCCGCCGGGCCAGGTTTCGCTGCCGTTCGCCGGATTCGAGTTTCCGAGCAATTGGCGCTTTCAGGATGCGGCGGACAGCTCGCACGTGGGGCTGGTCATCACGCCGGTGTTCACGAACAGCGTGGAGCCGCAGTGCACTCCCACGGGCTTGATTCCGTCGGAGCCGCTCCCCCGGGGCCCAATTCTGGCGGCGCTGGCGGCCGACCGGTAAACATCCGGGGGTTCACGGGGTGCACATAAGCGCTCCGCTGCGGTAGGGTGACTGTGCCCTCGGCGGGGCAGGGCGTTGTGGGGTTCTTGATGACGACCGGCTGGTACCGGCCGCTGATGGCGGTTGCCGCGCTGTCCATGGCGCTCCTTGGCGCTTTTTCCATGCTTTTTCTCGGTGGCTCGCGGCCCGCGTCAGCGGCGTACGGGCATTACACGATCGAGATCAGCGATACCGGCGTGAACCCCGAGACGTGCAGCATCAACCGCGAGGACGAGGTCGTCTGGAAGAACATCGGGTCGCAGGTCCATCGCATCATCAAGCCGGACGCGGGGGTCAACTCGCCGCCGCTCTTCGATTCTGGCGACATCGCGCCTGGCGAGACGTCGTCCCCGGCAATCTTCTCGTCCGGTTCGAAGTGGCCCTACTACGATCAGTACAACCCCAGCATCAAGGGCACGATCATCACTCCTGGCCGGGCCGAATCGCAGACCGTGAGCTGCTCGCCATTGGCGCCGACCCCCACGCCAACGCCGACACGGGCTCCCGCTACCGCGACGCCAACGCCGATCCTTCCCGCGGGCTGCAAGTGGGTCGGCTGCGCCGTGGCCGTCGCCGTCTCGTACGATTAGCCAGGCCGTCCAGGTCAGTACGGCGGCCGCTGCTCAGGCGAGGAACGCCTCCACCAGCTCGTTGAACCGCGCCGGACGCTCGAAGTAGACCGAGTGGCCGGCTTTCGGTACGCGCGCAACGGTTGCGTTCGGGAACGCCCGCGCGGCAGCTTCGAGCACCGCCGGCGGGATGGACAGGTCGTCTTCCCCGACGATGAACAGCACCGGAAACGTCAGCGTCTGTACCTGTTCCACCGACGGCGTCCCGATCGCGTTGAGGTGAGCCATCAACTGCTCCGGCGCGCGGTCCGGGCTGAGCGCCATGAGCTGCTTGTAGAGGAACGCCAGCTCCGGCTGCTCCTCCTCCATCCACGGCCCGGTTGCGGGGTGCGATCCCGCGGGGACCGCCGCCCGCTCCGCCGTTCGCAGCTCGGGCAGGCGCAACCCGCCGTGCGTATCCGCCATCACCAGTCTGCGAATGCGTCCGGGGTGATTCAGCGCGAAGGCGAGGGCCGTCCAGCCGCCCATCGATTGCGCGACGAGATCGAATTGGCGGACGCCGAGGTGTTCCAGCAGTCCGGCGAGGTCTGCTGCATAGGCGGCGCCGCCCAGGCCATCTGTGTCAAGCGACCGCCCGTAGCCGCGCTGGTCAAACGTGACGCAGGTGCGGGTGCGGCCGAAGTGCGGAACCTGCTGCCACCACGAGATGTGGTTCCCGCCGGCTCCGTGCGCGAACACCAGCACCGGCGCTTCGCCGATCGCTGGCCCGTGGACCTCGTGGTAGAGCTGGATGCCGTTGACGGTTGCGAATGCCATGCCGGCGAGCCTACCCGCGGCGCTCTCGCCCGGTCAACTCGCCGTGCTTTGCGCGCCGGGACCCTACTCGACCGCCAGCGGCTCGGCCGGCAGCTCTCCCCGCAGGATCGGCTCGACGAGCGACGCCAGGTCCTTCGGCACCACGCGCTCGGGGTGCGCTCGCAGCTCATCGAGCGAGAACCAACGGTGCCCTTCCAGGAAGGTCAGCTCCGCCGCCTCCCGGTTCTCGGCGCTGACCTCGGCATGAGGCGCCCAGGCGACGAAATACCGCTCGACGAACTGGATCCAGCGGGTCGAGAACCGCGAGGTGGCCGTGCGCTCCCAGATACACGGCCCGAGCTGGAACTCGCTGACGCCGGTCTCTTCCCAGATCTCGCGCCGGATGGCCTCTTCGTAGCTCTCAGCCCCCTGCACACCGCCACCCGGTGTGATCCAGAAGATCCGCCCGTCGCCGTTGGGATTCGACACGCGGAACAGCAACACGCGGCTGTCCGGGTCGATGATCACGGCCCGCGCCGTGGGCCGCACGAAAGGCTCTTCCTGCGTCACGTTCCCTCCGGTTCCCCTGGCAGACTACACTCTCGACGGCAGACGGTCCGCTGCACATGTTCCGTTCGAGGTCGCCCGTCGGTATGGCTGAGCCCTCTGGCCGCGTCGTCCTCGCCGAGAACCTCGCCTTCCTTCGCACGTTGCCCGATGGCGTCGCCAACCTGATTTACGTGGATCCACCGTTCAATACCGGAAAGCGTCAGCGGCGCGAGCAGCTCCGGACGACGCGCGACAAGGACGGCGACCGCACCGGCTTCGCTGGCAACCGCTACCGCACCGTCCGACTCGGATCGAGCGCCTACGCCGACACCTTCGACGACTACCTCTGTTTTCTTGAGCCGCGTCTCGGCGAGGCTCGTCGCCTCCTTGCCGCCGACGGCACGCTCTACTTCCACATCGACTACCGCGAGGCCCACTACTGCAAGGTGATGCTCGACGGCATCTTCGGCCGGGTGTCGTTTCTCAACGAGATCATCTGGGCCTACGACTACGGCGCCCGGACGCGAAAGAAGTGGCCCCCCAAGCACGACACCATCCTCGTTTACGTCAAAGACCCCGCTCGCTATACCTTCAACTACGAAGCGATCGACCGCATCCCGTACATGGCGCCCGGACTTGTTGGCCCGGAGAAGGCAGCCCGCGGCAAGACGCCGACGGATACCTGGTGGCACACGATCGTCTCGCCAACCGGCAAAGAGAAGACCGGCTATCCGACCCAGAAGCCGCTCGCCATTCTCCGCCGCGTCGTGACGGCCAGCTCGAATCCCGGCGATCTCGTCCTCGACTTC
>JAKALX010000467.1 GCA_021823905.1 Chloroflexota bacterium
CCCCGACGTGCGTTGGTTGCGGGGGCTCGCAACGGAGAAACAGACGACCTTGGATCCATCACGATCTGCCTGTATGACAGTGCGTTGCGAGATCAGGGTCGGCCAACTTGCGGCCGCGTTCCAGGACCGATGACTTGACAAATCAGCAATTGAAGTGCAGAATACCCGCAGATGTGGATTCCCCGAGAACTCGACGCCACAGTCAGGCAAGCCGCGGATTCCCGCCCCGCGGTGGTGCTGTCCGGGTGCCGGCAGGCCGGCAAGACCAGCCTGCTCGTCAAGGCCTTCAGCGACCACCGCTACGTCTCGCTCGATGTCCCGATGGTCGCGGAGGAGGCCGAGCACTCGGGAGGGGACTTCCTGAAACGCCACGAACCGCCTGTGATCATCGACGAGGTCCAGTACGCGCCAACGCTGCTCCGTCACGTGAAGGCGGACATCGACCTCCACCGTGAGGAGAACGGACGATTCCTGATCACCGGCTCGCAGGACTTCTCACTCATGGAAGGCGTTACCGAGAGCCTCGCCGGCCGCAGCTCGGTGTTGACCCTTCATTCGCTCTCGGCCAGAGAGTACGAAGCGTGGTCGGGAACGTCCCTCGACCGGGCGGCCCTCGTCGAGTGGATGCTCAAGGGCGGCTACCCCGAGCTGCACAGTCGAGGCCTTGACGCCGAACGGTTTTTCAGCGACTACCTCGCGACCTACCTCGAGCGCGATGTCCGCTCGGTTCTCGGCGTGCGCAGCCTGCGCGACTTCGACCGCTTCATGAGGCTGTGTGCGGCACGCACCGGCCAGCTCGTGTCCTACGCGGCCCTCGCGACCGATCTCGGCGTGAGCCCAAACACGGTGAAGAGCTGGTTGTCGGTTCTCGAGTCCTCGAAGATCGTCGTCCTGCTCGAACCCTACTTCGAGAACCTCGGCAAGCGGATCGTCAAAACTCCCAAGCTGTACTTCCTGGACACCGGGCTCGCCAGCTATCTCCTCGGTGCACGGACTCCCGACGACCTCCTCCGCAGCCCTATGCTCGGGGCGCTTTTCGAGACCCACGTGCTGGGACAGATCGTCAGGCACTTCGCGAACCAGGGCCGCCGCCATGAGATCTACTTCTACCGCGATCACCACGGCCACGAGGTCGACTTCCTGATTCCCTCGGCGGGCCGCTTCGCGCTCGTCGAGTGCAAGTGGGCCGAGTCTCCCGGCGTCACCTCGCGCGGGTTCGCGGAGCTGGAGGCGCTGGTCGGCCCCGACCGCATCGTGTCGCAGACGATCGTCACGCCGGATCGCGGCAGCCGGCGGACCTCGAAGATCGTTACGATCGCCGACAGCGTGAGCCTCGCGTTCCTTTCGAGTGGTTGAGACCCGAATGCTCGGCCAGGTTTCCTTCGAGCGGGCAGGGGCGTCATGCCTGTGACCTTCCCCCTCGGGCCCAGCGCCGAAAGGCCATGATCCAGTCCGCGCCGTTTGGCGGGGGGCTGGGCAGCGGCATGTCGAGAATCGGGACGCGCTGTTGCGACTTTCCGCGGGTGCAGACCGCGACGATCTGGTCGTCATCGGTCATGTCGAGCCGCTCGACCGTGACCTCGACGCCGAGGATCGCGGCCTTGAAGGGCGTCGCAAGGTTGTCTTCGAACATGGTGTAGAAGCCGACGGTCTGCTCGGACAAGCCGTAGGCGTCCGCGATGGCTTCCTCGATCATCTCGTCGAGTTTGGCGTTGGATGGACTCCTGCGTCGACCTCTTGTCGGCGCCTTCTTACCCTCGGTCATGATTCGTCTTCGTCGAGGTTGCGCAGGACGTCCTCGTCGTATTCGACCACTGGATCGCCCTCGAGATCGCGTAGTCCGAGCGGGGTCTCGGCGCGAACGTAGCCGATCGCGCGGTAGCCGCGCAGGCGTTTCTCGAACATCTTCACCAGCATCGGCACCCCGCTGTCCAGGTAATCGTAAATGAGGATCTCGATCTTGCCGGGGTGCAGCCGGTGCAAGCGGCCGGTGTACTGGACGAGCGTGCCTTTCCACGACACCGGCAGCGCCAGGAACAGGGTGTCGAGGCGCGCGTCGTCGAAGCCCTCGCCCACGTACCGGCCTGTCGCGACGAGCAGCCGCTCTTCTCCATCCGGGATGGCGGCGAGCCTGGCCATCACCTCGCGTCGCTCCTTGGGTTTCATGCCGCCGTGGAGCACGACCAGATGGCGGGTGAAGCGCTGCAGCCGTTCGGCGAAGTGCTCAAGGTGATCGCGACGCTCGGTGAGTAGGATTGGTGATCGCTTCTCTTCGAGCGCGCGCACCACGTCATCGAAGATGCGGTCGTTGCGGCGCTGGTCGGCGGCGAGCGCGGCGTACAGCTCCTGGATACCGACGCCTTCGGGTGCGCCGCTCGACGGGAACGCGGTCTCCCGCACGATGACCTTACGGTCGAAAAGACGCCCCGCCGCCTGGCTCTTCGCATCGACCGCGAACCTGACGGGGCCGAGTTGCATGGTGAGGATGGGGTCATGCCCGTCGCGACGATGCGGTGTCGCGGTCAGGCCGACGACAAACTTGGCCTTCACCTCGGCGAGAACGCGCTCGAAGCTTACCGCCGGACAGTGGTGTGCCTCGTCCTGGATGACCTGACCATAGCCCGCTATGAGATCGGAAACCAAGCTCTTGCGGACCAGGCTCTGCACCATCGCCACATCGAGCCGGCCGTTGGGCTTGACCTTGCCCGCGCCGATCTGGCCGATATCTCTGGCCTCGATTCCAAGAAATAGCGCGAACTGCCCGATCCACTGGTCGAGCAGCGGCTTGCGGTGGACGAGGATGAGGGTGCCGGTCTTGCGGGCGGCGACGAGGTAGGTGCCGACCACCGTCTTGCCGATCCCCGGCGGCGCGACGAACACCCCGGTGTCGTGCTTGAGCAGCGCCTCGACCGCCTGCTCTTGCAGGCGCGTCAGCGTGCCCTGGAAGGTGAAGTCAACGGGCGTGCCTGCCTCGCGCTCGTCGGTAACCTCGAGCTTGACGCCGTACCCCGCGAGCAGACCCTCAACCTCGGGCAGGCAGCCGCGCGGGAGGGCGACGTGCTCACGCAGGTCCTCGGCGCAGGCGATCACCCGCGGTGTCAGCGCCGTCGAGAGGCGCATGCTCTGCCTCTTGTAGAACTCCGGGTTCTGGAACGCGGCCAGCCGCATGAGCTGGTTGAGCAGAGACGACGGCAGACCCGTCTTCTCGATGAAGAGCCGTT
>JAKALX010000468.1 GCA_021823905.1 Chloroflexota bacterium
ACGTGAACACGAGCGCGTCTCATGTCTTTGCGCGTGTTGGACGGAGGGGGTCGTGAACGGGGGTGAGGGGGTGGGCCCCACCGGCGCTTCGCGGAGCTCCCATGGCGTATCACGGTACGCGCTCCCTACAGGTCGCGCCTCGGATGGTGTCTGGGCTCTCCAGCCTCGGCTGGGTCACTTCGATGCAACAACATGAGACGCACCCCGTGAACACCGGCCTGTTGCATGGAGGCTGGCACGAGCGCCGGCGTGGGAAGCCGTGGCTTGCTGCTGATGGCATTGGACAGAGCCTGCTGACGGGCGGCAACAGAGCCAAGCATGGGCTGGCACTCCTCCCTCCTCCCTCCTCCCTCCTCCCTCGTGCGGCGTGTAGTCTTCTCCTTCGAGCCCCGAAGGAGTTCCCCCATGCCCGCCGACATCGCCATCCGCAACGCCCGCATCATCGACGGTTCAGGCTCACCCGCGTTCGAGGGCGACGTCGAGGTGACGGCCGGCCGCATAACGAAGGTCGGGAGCGCCGGCGCGGCCGCGCGCGAGATCGACGCCCACGGGATGGTTCTCTCGCCCGGCTTCGTGGACACCCACAGCCACGACGACGCGGCCTTCATCCGGTACCCGGGGATGGAGTTCAAGCTCGCCCAGGGCGTCACCTCCGAGGTCAGCGGCAACTGTGGCTTTAGCGCGGCGCCGAACATCCCCGGCAAGCAGGTGCTCCCCGGCGACATCTCCGGCTCGAACGCAAGCTGGGAAGACCTGGCCGGCTATTTCGCCCAGTGCGCGGCGGCCCGCCCGGCGATCAACAACGCGATGCTCGTCGGCCACAACCGCGTGCGAGCGATAGTGATGGGCCTCGAAAAGCGCGCGCCGACGGCGGACGAGCTCGCGAAGATGCGCGGCCTTGTCGTGCAGGCCATGGAACAGGGAGCCGTTGGCTTTTCGACAGGGCTGGTCTACGAGCCGGGCCGGTACAGCGCCACGGAAGAGATCGCCGCCCTGGCGTCCGAGTGCCAGCCGTTCGGCGGCCTCTACGCCACCCACATGCGCAACGAGGGTGACCACCTGCTCGACTCGGTCGAGGAATCGCTGCAGATCGCGTCCAGCGCCGGCGTCGGCCTGCACATCTCGCACCACAAGTCCGCCGGGAAGCGCAACTGGGGCCGCATCGGAGAATCGCTCGCCCGCGTCGATCGAGCGAACGCCGACGGCGCGGACGTGACCTTCGACGTCTACCCCTACACGGCGGGAAGCGGCCCGATGAACCAGTACTTCAACTTGAACGCGATCGACCCCGAGCTGGCCGCGGTCATCCGCATCGCCACCTGCCCCGACTTCCGCGAGTTCGAAGGGCGGATGCTCACCGAGATCGCCGCCGAGCGAGGCTGGAGCCTCGACGACGCCGTCCGCGCGGTCGTCACCGGGCCGCACGGCAAAGAGACGATCTGCATCCAGTTCATCATCGACGAGGCGGACGTCGAGACGAACCTGCGCCATCCGAAGATGATGATCGGCTCCGACGGTATCCCCGCGCTCAACGGCTCGCCGCACCCGCGCCTCTTCGGCACAATGCCGCGCGTGCTCTCCCACTACGTCCGCGAACGCAGGGTGCTCTCGCTCGAAGAAGCCATCCGTCGCATGACGAGCCTGAGCTGCGAGCGTTTCGGCCTCGTGAATCGCGGGCTCATCCGCCAAGGCTACTGGGCCGACCTCGTGCTCTTCGATCCGGAAAGCATCCGCGACACGGCCACCTACGATGACCCGAAGCAGGAGCCCGAGGGGATCCGCATGGTGCTGGTCAACGGCCAGGTCGCCTGCGAGGAAGGTCGCCACACCGGCGCCGGCGCGGGCCGCATGCTCAGGTACCGGAAGGACGAATGAGCGGCCTGGTCCGCCTTGATCCGGCGTCCTTCGACCGTGTACGCGCCTTCGTGCCGCACGGCATCGGCCACGTCACGTTCTCACTCGGCGTGCTCGAAGGACGGATGCCAGGACAGGTCTGGGCAGACGACCAGGAGGAGCCGCGAACGGCCATCGTCATGAGCGACGCCGACTTCTGCCTCGCATTCGGCGAGCCGCGAGCAGACCTCGTACGGGAATCGCTGCCGGCGATGATCGCCGAGAACCGCGCCGAAAAGCCGGAACTCTGGGCGACGACCGATGAGTGGGCCGCGGCGCTCGCATTCCTGGGAGGGCACCGAAGGCGCAACGAGTACCATTTCGCGGGTCTGCCACCTGGGGCCGGAAAGGCGCTCCCGGCCGGCTATCGGCTCGTCGCGATCGACCTATCCGTCGCGCGGATGTTCGAGGGCGCCGTCGATCCGTGGGTGGTCAACACCGTCTGGGGCGGGCCGGAACGCTTCGTCGAGCAGGCGTTCGGGTGGGCAGTCCTCGCAGCCGGCGGCAACCTCGCCAGCTTCTGCGCGGTCTGCGCCATCGGTGGCGGCGAGGCTGAGGTCGAAATCGGCACCAACCCGGAACATCGCCGGCGCGGGCTTGCCCTCGCCGCCGGCGCACCTTTCATCGAGGACTGCCTCGCGCGCGGGCTGACTCCCGCCTGGACATGTGCCTCTGGGAACGCAGGTTCGGAACGCCTCGCGGAGCTGCTGGGGTTCGCGTTCGTCCGGACCGTGACCGGCTACGCGCTGCGCTGATCCGGCGCCACCGAGTGGTCGTGTGCCCAAGCGAGCCAAACCCGGTAGAGTCGATGCACACCAGATTCAGCCACATGGAGTTCGTTCATGCCCGTCGATCGCATGCCCGCCCTTTCGCTCGTCGCCGTCCCCGGACGCCGCAAGCAAACCCTGGAACTCGCCCAGGAGATCGAACGCCGGGGATTCGCCGGCATCTACTGCTCCAGCTTCGGCGACGGCATCGGCCTGTGCCTTTCGCTGGCGCACGTCACTACCCGGATTCCCTTCGGAACCGGCATCGCCGTCATCTACCAGCGCACGGCGATCGACATGGCGAACGCCGCCGCCTACCTCCACGAAATTAGCGGCGGGCGCTTCCACCTCGGCCTCGGCGTTAGCCACGAGCCCGCGCTGCAACGGCTCGGTGTCAAAGCCGGGAAGCCCCTCTCCGACATGCGCCGCTACGTGGAGCAGATGCGCGCCGCCGAGCCGCAAACCGGGAAACTGCCGCCGATCGTTCTCGCCACGCTTCGCACGAAGATGACCGCCATGTCCGCCGAGATCGCCGAAGGCGCCATGTGGGCGAACGC
>JAKALX010000469.1 GCA_021823905.1 Chloroflexota bacterium
CCACCACCTGCGGGATGACCTCACCCGCGCGTTGGACAATGACCGTATCGCCCTCGCGGATGTCCTTGCGCCGAATGTCGCCTTCGTTGTGGAGCGTGGCCAGCGAAACGGTCGCGCCTCCAACGACGACGGGTTCGAGCACAGCGAACGGAGTGAGCACCCCGGTGCGGCCGACGTTCACCTCGATCCGGCGGAGCTTCGTCGTGCGCTGTTGGGGCGGGAACTTGAACGCCGTCGCCCAGCGCGGTTCGCGGCCAACCACGCCAAGCTGCTCCCAGGCCTCGAGGCTGTCGACCTTGAGCACGGAGCCGTCGATGTCGTAGTCAAGCCGCTCCCGCTGCCGGCCCCACCACTGAACGCGATCGAAGGCCTCCGCCAGCGTGCTGTGGACTCGCGCCTCGGGATTCACGGGGAATCCCATCTCGGTAAGCCACTGAAGGATCTCGTGATGGCTGTCGGGCGCGGTCCCGCCCTCGTACCAGCCGAGCTGGTAGACGAACATCGCCAGCGGCCGGCTCGCCGTGATGGACGCGTCCTTCTGGCGAACCGAGCCCGCCGCGGCGTTCCTCGGGTTCGCATAGAGCGGCAATGGCCTGCGCCCTTCCTGCTCGCGCTCCAGGTTCATCTCGCCGATCGCGGCGTTCATTCGCTCGAAGCCGCCGCGGCCCATGTAGACCTCGCCTCGCACTTCGAAGCGGGCAGGGTAGCTGCCCTTGAGTTGCTGGGGGATGGAGGGGATGGTCCGCAGGTTGGCGGTCACGTTCTCGCCGTGATAACCGTCGCCGCGCGTGGCTCCCTGGACGAAGCGGCCGTTTTCGTAGACGAGGGCCATCGCCAGCCCGTCGATCTTCGGCTCCGACACCACGCGGACGTTGTCCATGCCGAGGCGCTCGGCAACACGCCGGTGCCAGGCGGACAACTCTTCCTCGGAAAAGCAGTTGCCCAGGCTGAGGAGCGGGACGCGATGCTCGACGGTTTCGAACGTCGCCAGCGGCGCCGCGCCCGTCCGCTGTGTCGGCGAATCGGGCGTGATCAGCTCCGGGAACTCGCGCTCGATCGCCCGCAGCTCGTTCATCAGCTCGTCGTATTCGGCGTCCGCGATCTCCGGGCTGTCTTCCTGGTAGTACTTGCGGTTGTGGTAGTTGATCAGCGCGCGCAGCTCTTCGCTGCGAAGCCGCGCGTCGTACTGGGTAGCGTTGGCCATCGCCTTCGAAGTATAGCCGCCGTGCTAGACTGGATTGACCGTGGAAGGACCAATCGTCGTCATCGACTACGGCGCCGGGAACCTGCGCAGCGTGGCCCGGGCCATCGCGCACGTCGACGAGGCGCCCATCGTTTCGGCTGATCCAGCCGACATCGACCGCGCGGCGGGCGTGGTCTTGCCGGGCGTCGGCGCGGCTGCCGACACGATGAGCAACCTCGAAGCGAGCGGCTGTGTCGAAGCCCTCCGCGAGTACATCGCCGCGGGGCGGCCATTCCTTGGCGTGTGCATGGGCCTCCAGGCCCTGTTCGATCGCTCGGAGGAGAACGACCAGCAATGCCTGGGCGTGCTCCCGGGCGTGGTCAAGCGCTTCCCTGCCTTTCCCGGCCACAAAGTGCCGCACATGGGCTGGAACACCGTCGGCTGGGTCCGCGAGCACCCCGTGACCGAGGGCATCCCCTCGGGCTCGGCGTTCTACTTCGTCCACAGCTTCTACCCCGAGCCGGCAAACGCCGAACTCGCCCTCGGCACGACCGAATACGGCGTCGTTTTCCCGAGCGTCGTGGCACGTGGCAACGTTGTAGCCACACAGTTCCACCCCGAAAAGAGCTCGGATTATGGGCTCCGCCTGTACAAGAACTTCATCCGCTGGGCCCGCGCCGGCGGGCCGGGAACCATGGCTCCAGCTTCAACGGGAGCGCTCCGCTGACGTTCCAGGTCATTCCCGCCATAGACCTCCGCGGCGGGCGATGCGTGCGCCTGGTCCACGGCGACTACGACCGCGAGACAGAGTATTCGGACGATCCGGTCCAGGTGGCCACCCGGTGGGAACACCTTGGCGCGCCACTCATCCACGTGGTCGACCTGGATGGCGCGAAAGCCGGCCAGCCAGTCAACCACGACCTCATGGCGACGATCTGCCGGGCGGTCGCCGTTCCGGTTGAAGTCTCGGGCGGCCTGCGGTCTATCGGCGCAATCCGCGCCGCCTTCGCCTACGGCGCGACCAGGGTGCAGCTCGGCAGCGCCGCGGTTGCCAACCCGGACCTCGTTCGTACCGCTATCGCCGAGTTCCCCGCGGGCATGGTCGTCTCGATCGACGCCCGCGACGGCGAGGTGCGCACCGACGGCTGGCTCCAGGGCTCCGGCGTCCGCGCGCTCGAGCTCGCGAAGGCCATGGCGGAAGCCGGCGTTGCGCGGATTATGTTCACCGACATCGGCCGCGACGGGACCCTCGCGGAGCCAAACTTCGAAGCCCTCGCCGAGCTCGTGCGCGCGCTTCCGATCCCGGTCGTCGCCTCCGGTGGCGTCGCCAGGATCGAACACCTTCTCAAGCTGGCCAGCATCGGCTGCGAGGGAGCGATCGTCGGGAAGGCGCTCTACGAGGGCGCCTTTCGCCTGGACGAGGCGATCGCGGCGGTGAGCCGGTAGGCACCGCAGCGGTTCACTCCGCCGCTGACCCGAATCGACAATCGACAATCGGCAATCGACAATCATCTTGTGCTCATGCGCCGGATCATCCCCTGCTTCGACGTCGATCGTGGCCGCGTGGTCAAGGGCATCTCGTTCGTCGAGCTTCGCGACGCCGGCGATCCGGTCGAGTTGGCGAAGCTCTACGACCGCGAGGGCGCCGACGAGCTCGTCTTCCTCGACATCACGGCGTCGAGTGACGACCGCGCGACGGTCTATGACATGGTCGCCGCCACGGCAGACCAGGTGTTCATCCCATTCACCGTCGGCGGCGGCATTCGCAGCGCGAGCGACATGAAGGTCATGCTCGAGCTCGGGGCGGACAAAGTGAGCATCAACACCTCGGCGATCGCGACGCCCGGCCTCATCAACGAGGGCGCCTACCGCTTTGGCAGCCAGTGCATCGTGGTCGCCATCGACGCACGCAAAGTCCCGGGCGAGAGCAGCACGTGGGAGGTCTATACCCACGGCGGGCGCAAGCCGGCCGGGCTCGACGCAGTCGAGTGGGCGAAGGAAGCCGTCTCGCGCGGCGCCGGCGAG
>JAKALX010000470.1 GCA_021823905.1 Chloroflexota bacterium
GAGGTGTGCAAGGGGCGGCGGTACGGGCGGGAGACGCTCGAGGTGCGCTACAAGGGGCTCGACATCGCCGAGGTGCTCGACCTCACGGTGGAGCAGGCGAGGGAATTATTCGCCGCGCACCCCAAGATCGCGCGGGTGCTCGACACGATCGTCGACGTCGGCCTCGGCTACATCACGCTCGGGCAGTCGGCGACGACGCTGTCGGGGGGCGAGGCGCAGCGCATCAAGCTGTCGCGCGAGCTGGCTCGCCGCGCGACGGGGAGCACGCTCTATATCCTCGACGAGCCGACGACGGGGCTGCACTTCGACGACACCAAGAAGCTGCTCGCGGTGCTGCACACGCTTGTCGAGCGGGGGAACACCGTGGTGGTGATCGAGCACCACCTCGACGTGATCAAGACCGCCGACTGGGTCATCGACCTCGGCCCGGAGGGCGGCGACGGCGGCGGCGAGGTGGTCGCGGCCGGCACCCCGGAGGAGGTCGCCCGCGTCGCGGCGAGCTACACCGGCCAGTACCTCGCCCGCGTCCTCGGCCTCCCGCAGGCGAAGGCGAGCTGACCAACGTCAGAGAGAAGTCCTCTCCGCCTCTCGGCCGCGACTGCTCGCGGAAGTACGCCCCGACCTGCCGCGGCCCAGTCGTCACCCTAGAGCAGGATTTCTTCTTGGGTGGCACAGGACAGCTCCATGCGTCCGTCCCAGTAGGAGGAGAGTGCCATACTCGGTACGGGCGGCATAACCGTGCTGACTTCCACGTCGCCCTGGGAGGATTGATGACAAAAGACAATTCGCAAGATCCCTTTGCGCCCCTTCTTGCTGACTTCTCCGTGTCGTTCCGACTGATTTACCGCGACATGCTTGACATCTTTGAGTACGTAGAGCCAACAGCGAGTCATGAATTGGTCTTTTCACATCGGATCCGCGCACTCCTTTTTCGAGCTTGTGCCGAGTTCGAGAGTCTGGCTCGGGAGATCCTGGTTGTGCGCGGTTCTTCGAAGAGCCGCAGCCAAATGAAGAGTGTCGACTACAGGACGCTCGCAGGACCGTTTAGGCTTAGCTCGTTCTCCGGCTTCGTGACCCTCTGGCGACCCGTACGGCGCCGCTGCGAGCCATTCGCCGCATGGTCCGACTCCACTCGGTCGCTGCCGTGGTACAGCGACTACCACGCAGCGAAGCACAATAGGCACGAGGACTTCGGCAGGGCGAACCTGGGAGCGGCCGTGGACGCCGTTTCTGGGTTACTCGTTCTGCTGACGACTGCCACTCCATTTAGGGAGAACGAGATGGCGGGCGGCTTGAATCCTGACGGTACGATGAGTTGGTACTACGAGCAGCTCATCGTTCTGGGGCCAACCTTAGCGAGCGGAAACTGGAGTCACGATGGCGTGCGATAGGTTCCAACACGTGCAACCACAGTCGACTTCACCGAAAGCCCTACCTCCCCAACCGCTCCTCGAGAATTGGCAAGAGAGGGCGGACAGCATCTGCTCGTGCGTTTCGGCGCCGAACGAATTCTGGATCGGGCCCACGTCGGCTGAGTTCAAGGAAGATTTGCTGCCACAGCTGTTGCTTGGCGCGCGCCTCGCGGGCACGCTGGAAGTCACCAATCTTCTCGAGGCTCCCCGCGAGGACTAACCACCCTTGAGCCAGGGCGTACGTTCGATCTGGGCTTTCTGGCTGAAGCTGGGCGAACCGCACAACCTCCGTGCATTGCTCGATCGCCGCCTTCGTGTTCCCAAGCACAATGCAGAGCTGAGTCATTGCCTTCAGATGTCCAGGAACCAACCTCAGTACTTCGCGGTAGGCCTGACAGGCGCGCTCGCTCTCCTCGAGTTCGTGCAGGGTATCTCCCAGGTCCATCCACACCGAAGGATCATCGGGACTCAGCCGCAGTCCAGTCTCAAAGGCGGCTGTGGCCTGCGTCCTGAGATCCCGAACCCGCCGGTCGATGTCGGGAGTTGGGGATGACATTCCAACCATGACCTGGCCTTCCAAGGCGGAGGCTTGTCGCTCAAGAGCTTGCCCGAGCGAGGTCCAGGCCTCGGAGCGATCCGAACAGACACTCGTGGCCCTCTGCAGAGCAGGCGCTGTCGGCTCGTGTTCGACCTCAAGACGGCCGAGCGCGAGCCAACCTTCGCAGAAGTCGCTCTGCAAAGCGACGGATTCGCGGAGGAGGCCTTCAGCCTTAGCGAAATTCCCTGCTTGCGCGTTCGCAAGGCCAATCGCAAACGCCCGGCTGTACGCATACCCTGTCGCGCGCATCTCGGCGTCAATCACCTCTGGTGGAATCGCAAATGAGAGACCTTGGGCGGACTTGATGAACGAGGTTGTGATTCCGATCAACCGACCACGACGGTCGAAGAGCCCGCCTCCGGAGGAACCAGGTGAGATCGCAGCCGAAACCTGGAGCATTTCCCCGCCTTCCTCCTTGCCGAGCTGCCGGACCGCGGACAGGAGGCCTTCGGTGATGGTCAGCTCCAGACCTTGTGGCGCTCCTATCGCGAACACGGGTTGACCGGCTTGCAAGGAGGTGGGCGCGGCCAGACTCGCCACGGCGGCAGTGAGCCCCGGCACGACCAGCACAGCAAGGTCCGCCGAGCGATCGTAATGCAGGGGGAAGGCCTGCCAAGCAACTTTGCCCCTCGATACCAGCACTGACCCCGTCCGTGGCTGGGGACCTCCCAGAACGTGCCTGTTCGTTACAATAAGATCCTTGGCCACAGCGACGCCACTGCCAAATCGAGCTGGCCGACTCGAAAACGTGTCCATAACGCTGACGACATAGACGCTGGGAGATGCCCGGCGAAAGATCTCTTCCGGATTTGGAGGGCCGAGATTGCCGCATGACAAGAAGAAGAGGGTGAAAGGGAGCATCCCAATCGCAAGACGCATCGCAGGTCCGCTTAAGTGGAACATCCGGTTGCGCCTGACGCCATCCGCCATGAACACCCCCGTGTGCAGGGAATCCTAATCTTCTCCTCGCGAACAGAAACCGAACATATTACACAGGAAGGGCGCACAGCTCCGCAAGCGCCTGATCCCATCGAAGCGCACCTACCCCTGGAGGGGGTCGAGTATATCGACAAGGTGGTGGACATCGACCAGGCGCCGATCGGGCGCACGCCGCGCTCCAACCCGGCGACGTACACCAAGGTGTTCGACCCGATCCGCGAGCTGTTCGCGATGACCCCCGAG
>JAKALX010000471.1 GCA_021823905.1 Chloroflexota bacterium
AGAGCTCGTCGGCGTGCAGGTGGATCCGCCAGCGGTGGCGGCCGGCGTCGGCGAGCAGACGGCGGGTCTGCTCCGGGTCGAAGACGCCGCGCTCGCAGAACACGTCGACCTGCTCCGCGAGACCCTCGGCGGCGATCGCCGGGTAGATCTCCGAGACGACCACGTCGATGTACCGCTCGGGGTCGTGCCGCCACTCGGGCGGCACCTCGTGCCCCGGCATCGCGGTGGGCACGATCTCGACCGGGTGGCGGCGGGCGGCCTCGCGGAGGACGCGCAGCTGCTTGAGCTCGCCGTCGAGGTCGAGGCCGTACCCCGACTTCGCTTCCGTCGTCGTGGTGCCGCCGGCGAGCTGGAGGTCGAGGCGGCGCAGCGTGAGCGCGAGCAGCTCGGCGAACGACGCCCGCCGCGTCGCCGCCACGGTGGCGACGATGCCGCCGCCGGACGCCGCGATCGCGGCGTAGCTCTCCCCCGCGAGGCGGCGGTCGAACTCGCCCTCGCGGAGGCCGGCGAACGGCAGGTGGGTGTGCGGGTCGACGAAGCCGGGGAGCACGGTGCCGCCGCCGGCATCGAGGGTCTCGTCGGGCGCCGGGAAGCGCCGGTCGTGCTCGCGCCGCTCGCCGACGAAGACGATGCCGGGCCCCTCGCAGCGGACGACCGCTTCGGGGAAGAGCTCGAGCGCGCCCTGGCGGGCGCCGGCGAGCGGCCGCGACCCGCGCGCGGTCGCGACCACGGCGGCGCCCTCGACGAGCAGGCTCACGGACGGTCCTTCCCCTCCGGCCTCGCCAGCGCCCTCCCGCGGGTCGCTCAGCGCTCGCCCCGGGCGTCGCCGGGGCGGCGGCGGAGGAAGCTGACGGTTGGCGCCTCGTTCTCGCGCTGCTCGACGCCCTCGTCGTCGCGCGCCGCCCCCCCGAGCACCTCGACGAGGCGCTTGAGGTCGGCGCGCGCCGCGCGCCGGCGGCCGCGGAGCTGGTTGATCACGAGCTCGATGTTCTCCGCGCGGCGGGCCGCGTCGTCGACCATCCGCTCGGAAAGCGACTCGGCGTCGGCGATGATCCGCTGCGCCTCCGCCTCGGCGCGCGCGATCGTGGCCTCGGCCGTCCGCTGCGCCGCCACCAACGCCTCGTTCACCGCGTCGGCGCGCCGGCGGTACTCGTCGGCCTCCTGCGTCAGGCGCGCGAGCTGCGCGCGCAGCTCGCCGCGGTTGCGCGCCTCATCCTCGAGCTGCTCGGCGAGCTCGCCGAGGAACTCCCGCACCGCGTCGGCGTCCAGCCCGCGCAGGCGCCGCGCGAACGTGGCACGCTGGATCTCGAGTGGTGTCAGCCGGCTCATCGCACCGCCTCCTGCATCCGTCCAGCTTACTCCAGCTCCTGCGGCCGGCGGTGACGCGCCTCACGCGGGGTAGTGGGTCAGTTTGGCCGGAAGGTGTAGCATGACCCCCGGCACAACGAGGTTCCACGCAATCTGGCTCAGTGGTCCCTTGGAGGACGGCGTGCAGCACGTCAACGGCTATCCCGCCTTCGGCCTCGCCAAATGGCTTGAGGCATGCTTTATCCTTCTACGCGACAAAGCCCCGCTCAACACCTTCAGTGAAATGGTAAATTCCGCGGCAGCCTTTCTCGATCTACTTCTCCACAAAGACAACACCCCCCCGCTGGATGTCAGTAGAGAGTCGGCCATTGCGCTCCGGGCCGTCATTCAGAAGATCCAAGACCTCTACGTCTCCGACCCAACCACAATCGCTGACGAGACGACATTCCAGCAATTCAGTTGGGCATTTATGGCATTCGACAACGCGTTCTTGTTGGAACTCGGAAGGCTCCCCGTCTTCTACGTGACGCAAAAGGGTGTCTTTGACACAAGGTACTTGATTCTGGATGCGGCGGCCGTCTACCACAGCTACCGAGACCTGTTACCGCAAGAGGCTCAAAAGGACACCAATGAGGCCGGGAAGTGTTTGGCTTTCAACCTTCCCACGGCAGCAGGATTCCACATTGCAAGAGCCACAGAAACGATGATTGAGAAAGAAATGAAAGCCTTTCAGGCCACGCCGCACCAGAACAATTGGGGAGCGTACGTAGAGGCGCTTAGGCGCACAAGAGCAAACCCAAAGGTGATTAGGGTGATAGATCAGATACGAGAACTTCATCGAAACCCTCTTATTCACCCGGAGGTTACATTGGCCCTCCCCGAAGCCATAACGCTGTGGTCTATCTGTACCAGCGCCATCCAAGCCATGGTGGCAGACATCGAGACAACCAAAGCACACCCCGACGCCACAATTTCCGCAATGCTCCCCCCGGGCCAGCAAGACCCTTGACAACCCGCTGCCCACGCCTACAATGGCGGCATGCGTAAGCGCCCACGCAAGCGAATGGACACCGCCGAGCTGGCAAAGTGGGTCGTAGACGAGGCCACCGGCCAGCACCCTGACGAACCTGCCGACGAACAGCAGCCGGAGCAGCCCGGCAAGAACCCGCACGCCCAAGCCCTGGGTCGGCTCGGGGGGAGGAAAGGCGGCCTAGCCAGGGCAGCCAAGATGACGCCCGAACAGCGGAGCGAGAGCGCAAGAAAGGCCGCACGGCGTCGCTGGGGCAAAAAAACTAATTAGGATACACCATTATTCAGGAATTGACCATACATAAAATGTGCGCCAGCTCACAAACGTAACCCTTGACAGCGCGTCCAACAGGCATTAGGTTCATTCTAGATGTTGGAGGCGCCATGTCGGCCACGGAGCTGGTATTGGAAGATCTACTGAACCCCTCAGGCGATGAACTACAGCTTATCCGGCTCAAGATCCAAAGCCTTGAAAACATTGAGGCTGGAATTCAGAAGCGGCTCGCCAGGCTGCGGCAGATCCTAAACGCACTGGAGGAAGAGGACTATCCTCAGACGGTGCGTCCTCCATCCGTCAGAGTTGAATCAAAGACGGGAAGGAGTAGATCACAGAGACTTGTCGTTGAAGTCCTCGAGAAGTCGCAGGCGTGGATGACTCGCAAAGAGATCTGCGAAGCCCTAGCAAGGGAGGGCAACGAGATCTCTGGCCAGATGGTGCATCACGTACTCCAGCAACTTAAGAAGGTTGCGCGGGTGCAAGAGGACAAGGCCGCAGACGGGTCGGCAGCGAAGCTCTGCTACGCCGTTGTGGGCGTTCCTCAGAGAAATTTAGGTAACGGGGCTGCT
>JAKALX010000047.1 GCA_021823905.1 Chloroflexota bacterium
CGAGCCGTCGGACTCGTGCGGATGGAGCGGTGTTCGCTTGGCCTCGTCGCCAAACGCGCCCTCGTAGTCGAAGCCCCAGGCTTCGCCGTAGTCCTTGAGCGACGGGAAGGTGCCGGCGACGGGTTTCCCGTTGGCGTAGCCACCTCCGTGCGTGAAGACGTCTCGCGGCGTGCCCCGGCCGGGCATCGTATTGACGACGTTCCACCACATGGCATCCATGCCGTCGCCGGTCGTCCAGAGCGTCTTGCAGGCGAGGCTGCACGACTGGCAGCCGAGGCACTTGTTCAGGTCGAAGACCATCGCCAGCTGGCGGGCGCTGTGTCCGTTTTTCGCGCTCATCGTGCTGCCCCTCGCCCGGCGCCTGGAATTTCGAGTTGGAGCCAGGCGGGCGAATACGCGGCGAGCCCGCCGCGCTCTTCCCCTGACCCTCTCCAGACCGCGAAGGCGACCGGGATGTTGCTGCCAGCGGATGCCTCGAGTCCCGCCTGGCCGAGCGGATGCTTGAAGACGACCGCCCAGCTCCCGGACGCCCATTCGCCCGAGGCGGAAAGGGCGTGCGTCTTCCGCCGGCTGACCGTGCCGGCCCCCGTGGCGTCTCCAACAAACGGAAGCTCCGTTCCCGCCCGCCAGTACCAGCTGACGACGGGCTCGCCGGCCGTTCCCATCGTTTCGAGTGGCGCGCTCTTCCCGTTCGCGGGGAACAGCGCACCGCAGGCGTCGGCGAAGACGTTGTTGTCGGTAATCGCGAACCGTGGCGACTCCGACTTCCATTCCACGCGGAGGAGGAGCGTGTCGCCGGCGGTGGCGGCGCTGATTCGGGCGGAGGGCGTGGTTCCGTAGGGCCGGTCCTTCCACGCTGCCTGCACGTACGCCGAAGGCTGAGCCTCGAGCGGCGCCGGCCCGAGGCTAATCTCGACGGGCTCGGGCCAGCCCGCCGACCACGGCGCCAGGGCTCTGGCCTGGCCTTCCGTGAGTGACGCTGCCGCGATCGTCGCCGTCATGCATGCACCCCCGCGCGGACGATGTCGACAGCCGCCTCCTTGGGAACGTGGTTCATCGTGTACGACGCCATCCGGTAATGGAGCTGCCCGTAGTTCCCGACCATGTTGGTTGGCTTGATCGGGCTCGAAACGGTGTCGTTCTGGGTGGCCCCGTCCTTGAACTGGTAGCCTTCCCAGGCGTGGTAGACGATGACCTCGCCCGGCTGCACCGCTGGCGACACCTTGGCGAGCACCTCGAAGCCTCCAATGTCGTTGAAGACCCGGATCCGGTCGTTGTCCTTGATGCCGCGCTTCGCGGCGTCCGCTTGCGCGATGTAGCCGACCGGCTCGCCGCGCTGCAGGCGCAGGAGCTGCTCGTTGGCCCGCCAGATCGAGTGCATGCTCCAGCGGGTGTGGCCACCGGTCAGGCGGAGCGGGTACTCGCCCCCGGCGTGCATCAGCTCTTTGTGGATCAGGAGCTGCTCGTCGGTCTCCAGGAACCACTCATGATCGATGTAGAACTGCTGCCGGCCCGTGAGCGTCGGCCAGGGGTTCTTGCGGTTCACGAACCAGCCGCATGAGTTCATCGGCTCGTCTTCGGTGTAGTCGCTGTAGACGGAGTTGAACATGACCGCGAGCGCGGACGGCTGGACCGCCTTGATCTTGACCATGCCCTTCTCGACGGCCTTCGCCCATCCGCCTTCGCCGAGGCCGCTGTTCCGGGTGATGGCCGAGTACTGGAGGATGAAGTCGAGGGCACGCTCCTCGCCGCGTTCGCCCTCGGTGTAGGCGCCGTCCGCGGACATCTCGTCGTAGAGGTTCGCCAGGTCGTGGACGATCCCGCGCGAGTCGGTGTAGGGCTGCACGCCACATGCCCGGGCGCGCTCCTGGATGGCCTTCGCCAGCAGGAAGGCGACATCCCACTCGTGCTTGGATTCATAGAGGGGCGGAACCGCCCGGTCGCCAACGACGACGAAGGGAATGTATGAGCTGGTGTACTTGATCCCCGGCTTTTCGTAGTAGCCACACGCGGGCAGGACATAATCCGACCACATGCCGGACGTGGACATGCGGAAGTCCAGCGTGACGATGGTGTCGAGGTTCGCCCAGAGACCATCGCGGATGACCTTCGGGTTCGGCCAGCGCCGCAGGGGGTTCGGGCCGGAGTAGTAGAGGAACTTCGGGTGTTTCGGCGGTTTCGGATTGACCGGCTGCCAGCCAAGGTCGAGCGCCTCGCGAACATACTCGCGAGCCGGTCTTGGCAGGGTGGGATCGTTGTAGGCGTCCCGCGAAGACACTTCGGCCCATTTTTCGTCGTGGGCGTAGAGCCACGGTATCAATGGCGCGGCATTGCCACGGCGGCCCGCCTCGAAGGTCATCTTCGAGAGCTCCTGGACGCCGACCCGGTCAACCGGCAGCTCCGGCACGGGGTCGGTGTGCAGGCGGATGCTGGGTGCGGTCAACCCACCGCCAGTCAGGGCGCCGTTCGGGGGTGGCCACCAGGTCGAGACCTTAATCCCCGAACCCGGCTTGCCGCCGGAATTCCCGGTCAGCGCGCAGAGATAGGCCATCCCGCGCTGATAGAGGTCGGAATGGTAGTGCTTGCAGGCGCCCCACGACGCGTAGATCATCGCCGACTTCGCGGCGGCGAACTCGCGCGCCACCCGTTCGATGTTCGCGGCTGGCACGCCCGTCACGGCCGCCGCCTTCTCGATCGGGAACTTGCGCACGCGGGCCTTCAGGTGCTCGAAGACCGTCCGCACGCGCACGCGGCTCCCGTCCTTGAGCGTGATCCTGTGGTGGCCTTCGATGCGCGGGTCGAGGTTCGGCCCCAGTGCAATCGTCGAACGCCGCGAGCCCCAACTGCCGGGCGGCGTCGCCTTGCTGTTCGTCAGGTCATTCCAGACGTAGAAGACGCTGTCGGAGCCGCCCTCCACCACATCGCTCTCGCGCAGGAAGCGGCCGTTGTCGTCGCGCACGAGGAACGGGAGATCCGTCTGCTCCTTGATGTATTCCTCGTCGTACAGCCGCTCGTTGATGATCACGCCGACGAGGCCGAGAGCAAGCGCCGCGTCGGTGCCGAACTTCACGTTCAGCCAGCGGTCGGCGTGCATCGTCGAGGCGTTGAAGTCCGGTGCGATCGAAACGACTTTCGCCCCCCGGTAGCGCGCCTCGTAGAGGAAATGCGCCTCGGGAACCTTCGTGTAGGAGGGGTTGCCAATCCACATCAGGATATAGTCCGAAAGGAACCAGTCGTCGGCGGTTCCCTCCGACATGTAGAGGCCCCACGTCTGGATCAGGCCAACCGGGAGGTCTCCTACGCCGGCGTAGGAGTCGATGGTGGTCGATCCGACGCCCATGTTGAACAGGTGACCCTCCATCGGCGAGCCGATGCCGAAGTCGAGGTTGGTGGTCCCGTTGTCGTAGATCACGCAGTCCGAGCCATGCTCGGTCACGGTGTCGAGGAGCTTGTCGGCGATCTCGGTGAGCGCCTGGTCCCAGGAGAGGCGCTGCCACTTGCCGTCGCCGCGCGCTCCCGCCCGCTTCATCGGGTATTTGATGCGCGTGGGGTCGTACATAACCGAGCTGTAGACACAGCCCATGGGGCAGCCACGGGGGTTGTAGTCGGGGACGTTCTTGAACGCCTGGTCGTAGGTCGCGTTCTGCTCTTCGCGCCAGATGACCCCGTCCTTCACGTACGCGTCGATCGAGCAGGCCGAGATGCAGTTCACGCGCGTGTGCGTGACCTTGACCACCCGGTCCCAGGTCCACTTGTCGCGGTAGACGTCCTCCCAGCCGCGGTACTCATAAGGCTGGGAAAGGAGTTCCTGGAGGTGTGCTCCGGCTTCAAGGGGGGCAAGACGCCTGAGCACACGTTCCCGTGGGGCCTGCGTCACGGTCATGGCATTGAACCTCCGGGACGCGCCTGCATGGCGGCCGCCCTCAGCCTGCCTTCTGGTTGGTGTCGTCGGCCCGCTTCGGCGCGGCGGAACGGCTCTTGGGAGTGGCTCTGGCCTTGCGAACGACCGGCTGCTCCTCGGTTTCTTCCTCGCCGCGGAGCTTGTCGAAATCGACCTTTATAGACGGGGCGAACATGCGCTTCCCTCCTTCGCCTCTTGTCCGCACACGTCGCGGACTGCGGGAACCGTAGCGCAAGGCCGCTCCCTACAACCCATGATCTCCGTCATATGTACAAAAGGGGCCCCGTGTCCACGCTACGCGGGCAGCGGCGAAGCAGAGCCAGCCAGGGGATAACTGTGGACATTGAAGTACAACTGACCGACCAGGAACGCCAGATCCGCGATACCGCGCACCGTTTTGCGGCCGAGGTCATGCGCCCGGCGGGCGTCGCGCTCGATAAGCTGCACGACCCCGCGGACGTGATCGCCAAGAACTCGATCCTCTGGGACGTGTTCAAGAAGCATCGCGAAACCGGTCTCGCGGACATGGAAGAGGCGACCGCCGAGCTTTCCCTGCTCGAGCGGGCGCGCATCCGCGCCCTCGTCAGCGAAGAGATGGGCTGGGGCGATTCCGGCCTCGCCATCAGCCTCGGCGTGGCGAATTTCCACAAGACGTTCGCGATGATGTCCGGGCGGCCGGCTCTCATCGACCGCTGGATCAAGAACGGCCAGGGCGAGATCGGCTGCTGGGCGGTGACCGAGCCCGACCACGGCAGCGACTCCCTCACCTTCACGGAGCCGCACTTTTCCGACCCCAAGATCCGGGCCAACTGCATCGCGCGACGCGACGGCGACGACTACGTCATCAACGGTCAGAAGTCCGGCTGGGTCTCCAACGGCACGATCGCGACGGTGGCCGCGCTCTTCTGCACGATCGAGCCCGAGAAGGGCTTCCGCGGGGGCGGCGTCGCCGTCGTTCCGCTCACCCTCCCCGGGGTGACGAAGGGCAAGCCGACCAACAAGCTCGGCCAGCGTGCGCTCAACCAGGGCGAGATCTTCTTCGACGAAGTGCGCATCCCGGCCGAGAACATGGTGGTGGGTTCCGACGCCTACGCGGCGATCGTCGAGGCCATCCTCACCGGCGCCAACGCGAGCATGGGCCAGATCTTCGTTGGTGTCGGGCGCGCCGCCTACGAGATGGCGCTTGACTACGCGAAGACGCGCGTCCAGGGCGGCGTTCCGATCATCCAGCACCAGGCGGTCAGGACGCGGCTCTTCCGCATGTTCACCCGGGTCGAGGCCGCGCGTTCGCTGGCCCGCCGCGTCGCCTACTACAACGCGACGAACCCGCCCCTCATCCAGTACTCGATCGCCTCGAAAACGTTCTGCACCGACGCCGCTTTCTGGGCGGCCAACGAAGCGCTCCAGCTCTTCGGCGGCAACGGTCAGACGCGGGACTTCCCCATCGAGAAGATCATGCGCGACGCGCGCGCGTCGCAGATCGAAGACGGCTGCAACGAGATCCTCGAGATCGTTGGCGCCGCGAGACTCTAAGCCCCCCGACGGGCCACACCAGGAGACAGCGTGGAACTTCGAGAAGTCATCGGCCGGCGGCGTTCCGTTCGGTTCCTCCTTCCGCACCGTCCGGTCGAGCCGGAAAAGATCCAGCGCATGCTGGAGGCGGCCCGCATCGCCTCGCACTGGGGCAACGTCCAGAGCCTCCGGGCCGTGGTCGTCTTCCGCGACAGCGCTCCCCAGGAAGTGTTGGACGCCATCACCGCACCGATCGCCGGTTACCAGATCCGCCTGGCGCCCGTCGTCATCGTCTGGTACCTGGACACGGCCGCGGTCGACGAGCAGAACGACCGCCTGCGGGAGCTCCTGAACGCCGGCGCGCTCGGGTTTGGCGAAGGAAAGCGGGAGGCGCTGGAGAAGCAGATCATCCCGTTCTTCACGAACATCCTGCCGCTGCTGAAGCAGCCGGGCCTGAGCGAGGTGGACTGCGGCCAGGGCATCGCGCAGGCGACACTGATGGCGTTCGAGCAGGGCCTCGGCACCTGTTGCCTTGGCAGCGGGAATTCCGATAAGGTGCGGCAGAATCTTGGGCTTCCCGAGACCTGCCGCGTGCTGCTCCTCCAGACCGTCGGCTACCCCGCCGAAAGTCCCGAAGCCGGGGGCCAGCGGCCACGCCAGCCGTTCGAGAAGCTCTTCCACATGAACGGCTACGGGACGCCGTTCCCACGTTCGCCCGAGGTCGTTGCTGAATTGCAGGCCGATCGGATGCTCCAGGATCCGGCTCCCCTCCCCTGGCGCGAGGCCGAACTCGACTACCTGAAGAACGCGCTCGGCATCAAGGGCCACGGGCTCGTTTAGCCCAACCCGGAAAGGCAATCGAATGAAGACAACCGCCATCATCGCCGGCGTCGGTATGACCCGATTCGGCAAACACCTCGAGACAGGCCTGAAGGCGCTCGGCGGCGAGGCCGTCAACGCGGCCATCGCCGACGCCGGCATTCGCAAGGAAGACATCCAGGCCGCCTATGTCGGCAACGCCGCGGCCGGCCTCGTCACCGGCCAGGAGTCGATCCGCGGCCAGGTAGTGCTTCGCAGCGTTGGCATCGGCAAAATCCCCGTGATCAACGTGGAGAACGCCTGCGCCAGTGCGTCGACCGCATTGAACCAGGCGGCGGCGATGGTTACGGCCGGCCTCTACGACGTCGTCCTCGCCGTCGGCGTCGAGAAGCTCTACCACGAAGACAAGAAGAAGAGCTTCGCCGCCTTCAGCGGCGCGGTCGACGTGGAGGCGCTCGCGGAGATCATGGAGCGCCTGCGAGCGGGGGCGCGCGCCGGCGGCGCCGAGAAGGCAGCCTCCGGAGCCGGCGAGAACCGCTCGATGTTCATGGACATCTACGCCTCCGCCGCTCGTGGCCACATGAAGCGCTGGGGCACGACGGTTCAGCAGTTCGCAAAGATCTCCGCCAAGAACTCCTTCCATGGCAGCCTGAACCCGCGCGCCCAGTTCCGCGAGGCTCTCACCGTCGAAGACGTGCTCAATTCGCCGATGATTGCCGAGCCCCTTACCCGCCCAATGTGCTCGCCGATCGGTGACGGGGGCGCCGCCGTCATCCTGGTGAGCGAGAAGAAGGCCCGCGAGCTCGGGATCTCGAACCCCGTGCGCATCGCCACGTCCGTCCTCCATTCAGGCTGGGACCGCGGCACGGAGGAGAACGGCACAGCCGACCTCTGCGTGCAGGAAGCCTACGCCGAAGCCGGCGTCGGCCCGAAAGACCTCAGCGTCCTCGAATGCCACGACGCCTCGGCGCCGGCCGAGCTGATGGCCTACGAATCCATCGGCCTTTGCGCCAAGGGCGAAGGCGGCCCCCTGGTGGATTCCGGCGCCACGACCCTCGGCGGCCGTATCCCCGTGAACACGTCGGGCGGGCTCCTTCGCAAAGGACACCCGGTTGGCGCGACGGGCATCGCCCAGATCGTCGAGCTCACCGAGCAGCTGCAGGGGCGTGCGGGGCCGCGCCAGGTGGAAGGCGCGAAAGTCGCCCTCGCCCACAACGGTGGCGGCTCGATCGGCTCCGACGCGGCCGCGATGTGCGTGACCATCCTCACGCGCTGACGCACCAGGAACGGGCGGGCCGGCCCACCCATCCCTTGGAGGAGGATCGCTCGTGACTCTCGCTACTTCGCAGCCGTTGGAGATCCTCGCCGAAGGCCGCGCGCCCTACCATCCCGTCGATCCGGATGGCTTTCGCGAATGGGTACGCGAGCACAAGAGCCGCGCGATGGTCTCCAAGCTCATGTCCGAAAAGGAGGCCGTCGAGCGCTTCGTCGCGGATGGCGACTACGTCACCTACGAGTGCAACTACCTGACGCGCGGCCCCAACCTCGTCCTCAACGAGATCATGCGCCAGGGCCGCAAGAACCTCTGGATCGCCGGCAAGTTCACCTACGTCGACGTGGGCCTGCTCGTCGGGGCCGGCTGCGTGAGCAAGGTCGACACCGGCTTCTTCCTCGCCACGCCCGCCGTAAAGAAGGCGCTCGCGGAAGGCACGCTCGAACTCTACGAGTACAGCAACGTCGTGATGTCGATGCGCCTCGAAGCAGGCGCCCAGGGCATCCCGTTCATCCCGATCCGCTCCTTCGGCGGCACCGACGGCTTCGAGTACTCGGGCGCGAAGCTGATCCGCGACCCCTACACCGGCCTGGCGACCGTCATCATCCCGGCCCTCAATCCCGATGTTGCCATCGTCCACGTGCAACAGGCCGACCAGTTCGGCAACGCGCGGGTGTTCGGCACCGGCATCTCCGACGTACCAGCGGCGCTGGCCTCGCGGAAGGTGATCGTCTCGGCCGAGGAGATCATCAGCACCGACGAGATCCGCTCGAACCCCGGCGCGACGAGCATCCCCTACTGGTGCGTCGACGCTGTCGTCGAGGCGCCGTTTGGCAGCTACCCCGGCACGGTGCCCGGCTACTACGCCTCGGATCCCGCTGCGGTGATGGAGTGTTTCGCCGCCGTCCTCCGCGGCGACGTGCAGGCCTACCTCGACAAGTGGATCTACGGTGTGCAGTCCCACACGGAACTGCTCGAGAAAAACGTCGGCGTGGCGAAGCTGCTTGACATGAAAAAGCGCGAGACGATCAAGGAGGGCTTCCGGGCATGACACGAGCAGAGGCGTTTTCCGATCGCGAAGTCGCGATGTGCACCGTCGGCCGCCTCATCGAGGACGGCAAGACCTACTGGGCCGCCGGCGGCGGCACGCCGCTCTATTCGGTCCTCCTGGGCAAGAAGCTCTACGCGCCCGACGCTCAGTACGTGACCGAGGACGGCGTGATCGCGCCGATCCCGATGCTGCCGTTCGAGCCGATGATGTCGATGGTCGCCTCGCGCGCCACCTACAAGGCGCTCTCCTGGGGCACGATGAACACCGCCGGCTATTTCGCGCAGCTCGGGTTCATGGACTACGGCATCCTCAACACGCTCCAGGTCGACAAGCACGGGAACATCAACTCCACGTTCCTCGGCGAATACGGCCACGGCGGACGGCGCATGCATGGCCCCGGCGGCGCGGACACGATCGCGGCCTGCTGCTGGCGAACGATCCTGATCACCGACCAAGAGAAGCGGAAATTCGTCGAGAAGGTCGATTTCATCTCGTCCCCTGGCTTCCTCGACGGCAGCGAGGGCGCTCGCGAGCGCGCCGGGTTGCCGCGCGGAACCGGGCCCTGGCGCGTGGTCACCCCCTGGGCGATGTACGACTACCAGGACCGGCGGCTCCGGCTGATGGCGCGCGTCCCCTGGGTCACCGTCGAACAGATCCTCGACGAAACCGAGTGCAAACCCCTCGTCGCAGCCGAGGTGCAGGTCCTCGAACCGCCGACCGAGGAAGAGCTGCAACTGCTGCGGACCGAGCTCGACGTGCGCGGCCAGACCAGCGACGCGGCCGGCGGATGGATCATCTGGGACGGCGAACAGTACACGCGCCAGGCGGCCGGGTAGCCGCTTCACAACAACGGGCGCTCGCTGCGCTGGGCCCAACCGGCGTGTACGATCGACGCGATGCCACAATTGCCGTCCCACGCCTTGGAGCGCCTGTGACCGCGCCGCGGACGGACTTCGAGGCGATCGCCGCCAACCTCGCCAGGCGGCTGCAACTGGCCCGGCCACTCGCGTTTATCGACCTCGAAACGACCGGCACGAACGTCGCCGTCGATCGCATCGTCGAGATCGCTATCCTCCGGCTCATGCCGGACGGCGCCTCCGAGTTGCGAACAAAACGGGTCAATCCGGCAATGCCGATCCCGCCGGAATCGATCGCGGTGCACCGGATCACGGACGAGGACGTCCGCTATGAACCGGAGTTCTGGGAGCTGGCGGGATCGCTTGCAAAGTACCTGGAGGATTGTGACTTCGCCGGGTTCGGCGTCGTGCGCTTCGACATCAAGCTGCTCGAGGCGGAGTTCCGCCGGGCAAAGGTCCCGTTCTCGATGGACGGCCGCTACGTGGTCGACGCAATGGCGATCTTCTTCGACCGCGAGCCGCGCAACCTCTCGGCCGCTGTCCGTTTCTACTGCGGCAAGGACCTCGAGGACGCGCACGCCGCCCGTGAGGACGTGCTCGCGTCGCTGGAAGTGCTGGCGGCCCAATTCGACCGCTACGAGGGTCTGCCGGCGAGCCTCCCGGAGCTTGGCGCCGTCGGCGTCCGTCGCGAGCCGAACTGGATTGACCCCGACGGCAAGCTCGTGCGCGTCGGCGGCGAAACCGCGATCGGCTTCGGGAAATACCGCGGGCGGACTCTGGCCTCGCTCCGCGCCGACGATCCGGGATACCTGCGCTGGATCCTGTCAGGCGACTTCAGCCCGGAGGTGAAAGCAATGGTCCGCGATTCGCTTGGCGCGCCTGCCGGCCCCGAGCCCCGGCTCCTTTAGAACGAACGCCGGATTCAGGCTGAGCGAGATTCGGCCGAAACCAAGGGTGCGAGAGCTGCCGCCAGACCGGCACGCATCGCCGAGGTGCCGCGTGACTCGTCCTGGAACCACCGGAACAGCGTCAGCCTCGGGGCGCGCGCGCTCCCTGTCGCGCCGGTCGTTCGAACGGCTCTTGCCCCAACTTCGCTACGACCTGCTGGAGGCGCAGCGAATGCTCCGCGCCGCCGGCATCCCGGTCGCCGTGATCCTGGCGGGTGGTGACGGCGTCAAATCGGACACGCTGAACGCGCTGAGCTCCTGGCTCGACCCGCGTGGTGTGGACACGAACGTCTTCGGCACGGCGTTGCTGCCAGACCCGAAGCGCCCGCGGTTCGCGCCGTATTTCGAGGCGCTGCCAGCGGCGGGGCGAATCGGGCTCTTCTGCGGCTCCTGGTACAGCCCGATCGTTGCCGGTCGCCTCCAGGGCTCGATTTCGTCGAAGCAGCTCAAGTTCGAGCTGGAGCGCGTGGTCTCCTTCGAGCGGATGCTGGCCGATTCCGGGATGCTCGTCCTCAAGTTCTGGCTCTACCTCGACGAGGCAGCGCAGCGCGCTCGCTTGAAAGCGCTCTCTGAGAACCGCCAGACCCGCTGGAAGGTCTCCAAAGACGACTGGAAGCGGCTCGAAACCTATGACCGCTACACGCCGGTGCTCGATGAGGTCACGCGTGCGAGCGATGCACCCCACGCGCGCTGGCACGTCGTTGACGCGGCCGACGATCGCTACCGGAACCTCGCCGTTGGCAAGATCGCCCTCGCGGCGATGCGCGAAGCGTTGGAACGGTCGCCGGCAGCGCAGCGGGCTGATCCCACGCCTGCCGTACAACCCCGGCAGGACCGGCTGGCCAACGTCGATCTATCGAAGCGACTCTCGCTGGAAAGCTATGAGCGGAAGCTGCCGCGGCTGCAGGGCGAGCTGCGCGAGCTTTCACGGCTTGCCTTCGAGCAGGAACGATCGGCCGTGCTGGTGTTCGAAGGCTGGGATGCCGCCGGCAAGGGCGGCAGCATTCGCCGCATGACCGAGGCCCTGGACGCCCGCCAATTCCGGGTAATCCCGGTCGCGGCTCCCAGCGACGAGGAGCGCGCGCACCACTACCTCTGGCGTTTCTGGCGGCAGGTGCCGCGCGACGGCCGAATCACGATCTTCGATCGCTCGTGGTACGGGCGCGTGCTCGTCGAACGCGTGGAGGGTTTCGCCACCGAAGCGGAGTGGCGCAGAGCCTACGACGAGATCAACGAGTTCGAGCTGCACCTCGTCTCGCACGGCACGGCGCTGGTCAAGTTCTGGCTGCACCTGACTCCGGAAGAGCAGTTGCGCCGCTTCTCCGAGCGCGAAGTCGTCCCCTGGAAGCAGCACAAGCTCACGCCGGACGACTGGCGGAACCGCGAGCGCTGGCAGTATTACCTCGCTGCCGTCAACGACATGCTCGCGTTCACCGATCGGCCGCCCCAGGCCGGTTGGCACGTTGTTCCGGCAAACGACAAGCGCTGGGCGCGAGTTGCCGTGATCGAAGCCGTCTGCGAGCGCCTTCGCGCGTCGCTCGGGAATGCGAAACGGCGAGCGGCCTGACCCATCGACGCCTCCGCGCCGTTCGCTCTGCTGTAGACTCCGATCCGTAGCAGACGGGGAGGAATTCGATGCCAGCAATTGCGACCCAGCCCTTTGGTCGGACCGGCCACGACAGTACCAGGACGATCTTCGGGGCCGCCGCACTTGGACGGGGGACGCCCGAAGACGCCCTGCGCGCGCTCGCGCTGCTCGACCAGTACGGCATCAACCACATCGACACGGCGGCCTCCTATGGCCGCTCTGAGCGTCTCCTTGGCCCGCTCATGGCCGAGCACCGGGCGCGCTTCTTCCTCGCCACCAAGACCAACGAGCGCACCTACGAGGGCGCGAAGGCGCAGATCCAGAAGTCGCTTGAGCGGCTCCAAACCGATCACGTCGATCTCCTTCAACTCCACAACCTCGTGGACCCGGAAGAGTGGAAGACCGCGCTCGGGCCCGGCGGCGCGCTCGAAGCTGCGATCGAGGCACGCGATCAGGGGCTCACACGCTTCATCGGCGTCACCGGCCACGGCGTCACGGTCGCCGCGATGCACCTGCGCAGCCTCGAGCGCTTCCCCTTCGACTCGGTCCTGCTCCCCTGCAACGTGATGATGTTTCGCAACCCGGCCTACGTCCGCGACTTCGAGGAGCTGACGCGGGTCTGTGCCGCGCGCGGCATTGCCATGCAGACGATCAAGGGGATCACGCTCGGCCCGTGGCAGCAGGAGGAGCACTCGCACGGGACCTGGTACGAGCCGCTTTCCGACCCGGCCGACATCGCACTCGCAGTCCGCTGGGTGCTGGCGCGGCCGGGCGTCTTTCTGAACACCGCCGGCGACCTCTCCCTGCTGCCGGCCGTCTTCGAAGCCGCCGCGAGGGGCGAAGGTGCGCCGTCAGCCACCGAGATGGACGCCCTCGTTGAGCGCCGGGGGATGGCGCCGCTCTTCGTGTGAGCGATCCTTCCGTTTGCCGGGTCGAAGCAGCGTGCCTACGATCCAATGAAGGCGCCGGCATGTCAGGGCGCCACGTGAGAACGGCAGGCTCCATGTCTCGTACCCGGGAACGTTCGCGTGAGCTGGCCCCGCCGGCTGGCGAGACGCTCACCCTTCGCGTCGAATCGCTCGTCTTCGGCGGCGCCGGCATCGCCCGCAACGAGGACGGCCGCGTCGTCTTCGTGCTCTACGCCGCGCCAGGCGAGCTGGTCGAGGCGCTCGTTGAGCGCGTGCATCCCGACTACCTGGAAGCGGTCGTCACGAGAGTCGTCGAGCCTTCGCCGGATCGAATCGTGCCGCGCTGCCCGCTCTTCGGCGAGTGCGGAGGCTGCCAGCTCCAGCACATGACCTACGCGGCTCAGTTGCGCGCGAAGGAGGCCATCGTCCGCGAGCAGTTGCGGCGGATCGGCCGCCTCGACGAGCAGGTCGTGCGCCCGATCGTCGGCGCCGATGACCCCTGGCACTACCGCAACCACCTCCGCTTCTCCACGGGCAAGAAGTGGGGCGACGTTGGCTTCATCAGCCGCCGCGGCCGAGGGCTCCTGAAGGTCGACAGCTGCCCGATCGCCGATCCGTGGGTGAACGACCTCCTTCCAGCATTGCAGGGGAAGGGAAGCGGCCTGCACCAGGTGCAGGTGCGCCACAGCGCCGAGACGGGAAGCTATCTCGTCACACCGGCGATAGCCGGCCTCGGGGTCGAAACCGGCCAGAAGAGCTACGAAGAGGAACTCGCCGGGCGTCGCTTCCAGGTCAGCGCCGCCGCCTTCTTCCAGGTGAACCACGCCCAGGCCGGGCAGATGGCCCGTCTCGTCGGCGAAGCACTCCCGGCCACCGGTAAGCTCCTCGTCGACGCGTTCGCGGGCGTCGGCACGTTCGCCGCGATCTTCGCCGGCCGTTTCGACCGCGTCATTGCAATCGAGGAGTCGCACAGCGCCATCCGCGACGCTACCGCGAACGTGGCCGGCCTCGGAAACGTTGAGATCGTCGCCGGCAAGGTCGAGGCTATCCTGCCCGCGCTGGGCGAGCGCCCGGATGCGATCCTCCTCGACCCGCCGCGGCCCGGCTGCTACCCGACGGTGCTCGAAGCCATCGTCAAGTTTCGGCCGTCGATCGTGGTGTACGTCTCCTGCAACCCCGCGACCCTCGCCCGGGACCTGCGTGTGCTGGTGGACGGCGGCTACGAGCTGGAGCATGTGACGCCGCTCGA
>JAKALX010000472.1 GCA_021823905.1 Chloroflexota bacterium
CGGGGACGGCGGCGCTGTGATCGAAGCCAGCGGCGTTCGCCTGCGCTGCGCGAGCGTCCAGCCGGGCGTGCAATCCGGCGACGAGGTTGACGTCTGCATTCGGCCGGAACGGGTGAACCTGCGCCGTGCCGCCGACCTCGAGAACCTCCTCGACGCTGGCATCACGGAAGAATTCGCCTTCGGCGCAACCCACAGCCTCCACTTCAGCCCGCTAACCGGCGGTCCCGTCCTGGAGGTCGAACTTGCCTCCCGCCCCTACGAGGTGTTAGGCGTCGCCGGTCAGCGCACCTGGGCGCTGGAGCTGCCGGCGGAGGACCTGCATGTCATGCCGGCCGTACCTCGGCAACCACAACGACCAGCGGATCAGAGTCCGGCCCCGGACTGATGTCGACCGCTCGCGGCGGGCCGAAGCGCCCGCTCAGGCGGAAGTAGAGACCGGCCAGTTCGGCCCGCTCGCGGTGGCCGAGCGACCGCCAGATCGCCACCGCTTTCGTTGGAAACATCCGGTTCGAGTAGGCAACCGCGAAGGGCGCTCCCGGTTTCAACGTTCGGCCAACCTCCGCGAAGACCTCGACCGGGCGTACCAGGTACTGGACCGAAACGGGCACGACCGCCGCGTCAAACGACGCGTCGTCAAACGGCAGCACCGGGTTGCGATTCAGGTCCTGCACGATTCGCTCGTCGAGCATCGGGTTTTCGGCGAGCTCGGCTTCGTTCAACCCGAGACCGACGACCCGCTCGAATTCAAGGCCGGCGGGCAAGTGCGAGATCCAGCTGCACATGAGGTCGAGCACCGCTGACCGCGGCCGGATGAGCGTGGCATAGAACCGGGAAAGCGCCGCGATCGCTTCGTCGTCGATGTGTGTGACCAGCCGCGGCTCGGCATAGAAGCGTGCGTCGTCGTCTTCGTCCTGTCGCTCGAAAAACTCGGGCCGGAGGGGCGCTGGATAATCGAATTCGGCTGTCATCGAGCTTGATATCCGAACGAGTGTCGAAACAGCATACGAGAAGGTGAACGACGACGACGCCGAGAACACTCGATCTGATGAAACGCGGGTGGGCCGACGAACGGTGGAAATAGAGCCCACGCCCCGGGCTCCGCAGCGCCGGCGGCTCCCACGCGAGGTCGAAGGCGCGAGGTGACATGATGGAAGTGACGATGGACGGTTGTGTCAGCGGCCACCTGCGCACGGGGCGCTACAGCCAGCGAGAGCGGCCGGCTGCGACGCTTCCCTCGCGACTGCTCGGTTCGCGGTACGGCGCGGAGAGCCGGTTCCGGGTGTGCTGGGAACCGATTCTTGCGACGGCCGCGGCCGCGACCCTCGCAAGGCTGGTGCGGGACGATTGACGCGGGCGATTTGCCATTCACGATTCACGATTGGCGATTGGCGATTGGCGATTGCCGATTGGCTGGTCGGCGGACGGCAGACGGCTGAGCGGAATTTCGCGCGCCTTGCGGCAGCGCTGGCGGCCATTCGATACTGCCTGTGGGGCGCCCGGCCCCAGTAGCTCAGGGGATAGAGCGACCGCCTCCTAAGCGGTAGGCCGCAGGTTCGAATCCTGCCTGGGGCACCAGAACGATTGCCGATTCACGATTCACGATTCACGATTGGCGATTGGCGATTGGCGATTCCCACCCCCAGGCCCGCTCGCTGCAGTCGGTTCCGCGATGTGCGGGCGGCGCGTAGAATCCGCCGATTCGAATGCGGGAGAGCCGCCATGACTATCGCCATCCGTGACGTCCAGGCGAATGGGATGACCTTTCGCTGCCGCGAGGCTGCGGCGAGCGGCGAACCGGTGATGCTGCTCCACGGTTTCCCCGAAACCTCACACATGTGGCTGCCGTTGCTGGAACGCCTCCAGCGCGAGGGTTATCACGCGCTCGCTCCCGACCAGCGCGGCTACAGCCCCGGGGCTCGGCCGGTGGGGATCGAGCACTACAACTACGCCGCGATCGCCTCCGACGTCTTTGCCCTGGCGGACGCGATGGGTTGGCAGCGCTTTCACCTGGTCGGGCACGACTGGGGGGCGGGCGCCGGGTGGTCCGCCGTGGCGCTCGACAAGGACGGCCGGATAGCGAGCTGGTCAGCACTCTCCGTGCCGCACGTCGGAGCGTTCGGGCGCGCCATTCGTGAGGACGCTGACCAGCAGAAGCGCAGCCAGTACATCACGTTCTTCCAGGAGCCGGGCGTTGCGGAGGCGGCGCTTTCGGCGGACAACTTCGCGGCGCTCAAGAACATCTGGAGCGAAAGCAGCGCCGACGAAAAGGCTGAGTACCTGGCGCTCTTCTCGCAGCCCGGCGCGCTCACAGCCGCGCTCAACTGGTATCGCGGCTCGCGCGGCATCGACCCGTCCGATCGGGCGGTCCAGTTCGGGCCGGTGAGCACACCCACGCTGCTCATCTGGGGCAACCGGGACACGGCGATCGGGCGCGCGGGCGTCGAGGCGGGCCACGCCTTGATGACCGGGCCCTACCGCTTTGTCGAGCTCGACGCCGGCCATTGGCTCATCCAGGAAGCGACGGACCGCGTGGCGGACGAGGTGCTTGGGCACCTGCGCGCGAACCCGATAGGCTGATCGAACTACGCGGCGCAGCCGCCGCCGGAGGAGCGCACCCCTTGCCAACCGACGACCTCTTTGTTGTCGATTTCAGTTCACCTACAGCCGATGCCATCCGCGAAGCGACCGAGGCCGCCATCCGCGATTGCGACGCGGCCATTGCGGCGATCGTCGCCACGCCCGCCGGAGAGCGAACCTTCGCCAATACGTTGCTGGCGCTCGAAACGGCCGGCGAAATCGTCTCGCGAATCAGCAGCGCCTACGGGTTCATGGCGTACGTTTCCGACGACGAGGCGTTGCGCGCGGCCGGCCGGGAGTGCGACGAGCAGCTCGAGAAATACGCGATCGCGCTCTCGTTTCGCGAGGACCTGTACCAGGCTGTTCGGGAGTTCGCCGCGTTGCCCGAAGCGAAGTCGTTGACCGGCGAGAACGCCCGCCTCCTCGAACACGAGCTGCGCGACTACCGCCGCAACGGCTTCGACCTGCCGGCGGAAGAACGCGCGAAAGTGCGCGAGATCTTCGACCGGCTCGTTGAAATCGACGTCAAGTTCCGGACGGCAATCGACGAATGGGACGACGGCATCGTAG
>JAKALX010000048.1 GCA_021823905.1 Chloroflexota bacterium
GCAATACACGGAAGGGGAGCGGTTTCGTTCTATTGCCACGCCGTTGTTCTCGTCCGGGCAGCTCTCGGCCGTGCTGGTCACGGGGGTGGAGACGGCGGCCATCGATGACCCGCTTGCGATCCTGCGCGCCGTCCTCGTCATCGCCGTGCCGGCTACGAGCCTCGGTCTGGCGCTTGGCGCTTTCCTGATTGCGCGCCGCTCGCTTCAGCCGGTCGCCGCGATCACCGCCGCCGCGAAGCGCATCGCCGCCGGCGAGCTCGAAGAGCGGATCTCAGGCATTCGGACTCACGATGAAGTGGGGGAGCTCGCCGCCACATTCAACGGCATGCTCGACCGGCTCGCCGACACCGTCGAGCGTGAACGGCGCTTCACAGCTGATGCGGCGCACGAACTGCGGACGCCGCTCTCGGCCATGGAAACCGGAATCGAGGTCACACTCTCCCGACCGCGCGATGCGGAGACCTACCGCGCCGCGCTGGAATCCGTCGGTGGCCAAGCTGGCCGCCTGGTCCGGCTCACCCGCCAGCTGCTCTTGCTCTCACGGCTCGACGCGGGCCAGGCCGGCCTCGTGCTCTATCCCGTCGACCTCGGCGGGCTCATCTCCGCCATGACCGAGACCTTCCGCGAGCAGCATCGCGAGGCCAGTGTCGACCTCCACCTGCCGCCGAGCGAGGTGAACATCCGTGGCGATCTCGACACCCTCGCGCGCGCATTTGGGAACGTTCTCGACAACGCGGTGCTTCACTGCGGCCGCCGAGTCCATCTCGACGTGGCGGTGAGCCGCACCGGGGCAGAGGCGCGCGTCCGAATCGGCGACAACGGACCCGGCATGTCGCGAGAGCTTGTGCAGACCGCGTTCCAGCGCTTCAGCCGCGGCGACAGTGCACGCACGGTGAGCGGGTCCGGCCTCGGCCTCGCGATCGTCGAGGCGATCGTCCGCGCGCACGGCGGCGCCGTCGCGCTCGCTTCGAACAACGAGGGCACGACGTTCGAGTTCACCTTCCCCGCGGTCTGATGAGCGGTTCTTGGGTTCACGGTTGCGACCGTTTCGGTGATTGACCGGGCGCAGGCCATTGTCACCGTCCAAAGTCTTCAGCCGGCACTCATCCAGCCCTCACTTTCAGCGCGCATCGTAGGTTCACGGCCAGAACGGCCGCAGAAAGGAAGGTCCAGAGAATGAAGCTAATCACCGTCAATCCGCGCCGCGCCTACCTGACGCTCGGGGCGCTCGCCGTCCTCACCCTGGCCGGCTCGGGCATGGTGCTCGCCACCGGTTCGGCGAGCGCGCAGACCCCCAGCGCCTCCAACAGCGCGGCCTGCGCCGCCCAGGACCAGGTCCCGGACACCGCCTCCACCTCCGCCACCGACACCGACAACGTGGATCTGCAGTGCGGCGACCAGACCGGTCCGGATTCGACAGGCAGCGCAAGCCAAGCCAACGATGCGTCGGACACTGGTCCGGACGCTCCTGAGGCTAACAGCCAGACGGACCCGGCTGGCTAGCAATCTCCCTTCGGCCATCGCGGCATCGCCGCCCAGCCAAGGCTGGCGGGACCAACTGCCCGGTCCCGCCGGCCTTCTTCCGCGTTCTGGCGAACCAACGGCGGCTTCGGCAATCATGCCTGCCTCGGGTTGTCCGTCACGGGCTGCCGTCCGTGTCCGCGGGGTCCGGCCTGGGCGTTGACGCCGTAGGGCGACCTTGAATGGGACCGGGTGAGGTAGCCGCGCGCCACGGTGCGCGCATCCGACGCCGGGGCGCTGCTACCCGGCCGGGAACCCTCGCGCGGCGTGCGTGTCGTAGTCCATCCCGTAGATTCGCTTGAAGTCCGCGACGGCGGCGAGCTCGCGCTTGCTGTGAGGGCTGGCGCACCACTCGCCCTCCTCGCCCGCCAGCGGCTCGAAGGAGTGCAGGACGATCTTCTCCAGGAGCTGACCGAGGCTGATGCCCTCGAACTCGGCCAGCCCCTTGAGAACCTTGACCATCCGCTTTTCCATCCGGACTCCGAGTTGGACGCGCTCGATTGCGACTGAATCTGGGGAATTTGGCATGGCGGCGTCCTCTCCTACTGTTGGTTACGGGACATAGGTATGTTGGGACCAGTGTACCAGAGAATCAATGGGCGTCAACGGTGCTCGCCAAGGAACCGATCGTTTTCACGAATCGTCTTGATAGGGGACATGGGCGCGTGCTATCACGTCCGTGCCCCCAGAGAGCGAGCGAGGATGGAGGAAGGGCGTGGAAGCGACGGTTATACGAGCGATCGAGGAGCGACGCGGGCTTTTCGAACAGGATCATCGGCAGGATCTTCCGGCCAGGCAGAGGGAGGTGCTCATGTTGGAGTACTTCGGGTTCGAGGTGGACGAGATTGCCACCCTGTTTGGCACGTCGAAGCAGACCGTAAAGAACCAGGCTTACCAGGCGCGGGCGGCAGTCGTCCCGCCAAGCCTGCCGCCGACGCGTGCGAGCGCGTCGGTTTGGGCAGGCATTCACCGGGGCTGTTGCATGGCCGCGGCGTTCGCGATGCTTGAAATTTAGCGGCCGCTCAGCTGAAAAGACTAAGAAAGTAGTACTGGGGGACCATGCGGGCACGTGCGTTGTAAGTAGATGCTGCATCCCGAAACGAGGGACCAGACATGGAACGACGGGTTACGCGCAGGAAAGCACTTCAGACGGCCGCGGCGGCTGGCGCTGCGGGCGCAGCAGCGGTCGCGGGAATCAAGAGCGCCGAAGCGCTCACAGAATGGGACCTGTCTTCACCGATCTACGGACAAATCACAACCGGCTGGCACGATTCGGGCGCGCTCGATATTCAGGGGCGGGCCGGAAGCGTGAGCGTCTATGCGTATTTCCGGCGCGGCTCGGCGGCGTACGGATACATCGAAGTGACTGACATCCAGCCGTCGTGTGAGTCCCCGTCTTATCCAACTCACAAGATCGTGTACTTCTATCTGAGAACAGATGGCGGCCAGGCTTACGTCGGCTCAGCGCTGGCGCAGCACGTGGACAGCGTTGGCGTTTCCAAGGGGAGCTTGTACGCGTGTCCTCAATGGATCGCAGCTCAAGCCAGTGGAGGATTCTAAAGCTACAGTTGCTATACCGGCCCGCACGTGCACTATTGGGCTAATGGAACCCAAGTGGGCAACCCACAGGTCAACGATTTGACATATCTAGACTCACCCATCTTCTGGAAGTGGAACGTCTAGCCATCGGCGGCATGTCGAGGAGGATCCCATGACCATCGAGCGACACGGACAGCACTTTGTCTTCTACGATGACGGGGATGCGCTTGCCGAGATGGATTTCGGCACAGCCGCCGTCACCGACGCCTACTTCCCCGAGGGAAAAGGATATTTCGACAACATTCGCTTGGCGGAATACGGCAGTGCGGAAGAGCTGGCGAAGGCGGTGGCGCCAGTTCGGGTCCCGGTCGCGCAGTATGTACCGGCAGGCTACCGCATTTTCGGGCATTATGCGATCCGCACGCCCTCTGGCGCGGTGAGCGACCTCGCGACGGTGTTTGTCGAGCAGGACCTGAAAGAGGTGAAGCTTGCCTTCTCTTCGAGGCCGTTGAAGCCGGGTGATGGTGCCATCACCATCTTCACGACCAGGCGGGCCAAGCCCGTGTTGGCGTATGAGGCAGTGCGAACGACGCGCACGCATGAGGACGCTCGTCTTACACAGCATCCACACGAGCTAATTCAAGTCGGGGGGAAGGACACTGTGCTCATGCGCTTTGATGCTGGGCCTGGTGGGGAACCCCTCCGCGGCCGCCAGATTCCCCGCGAGTTCGTGACTTGGTACGAACCACTGGTTGAAGGTTGGATTTCAGTTCATTCCAGCGCCGAAGTTGGGGAGATAAGGAAGATCGCCGATGGCATCCGGCTTTAGATCCGTCGTTGGGCTCGCGATGGTGGTCGCCCTACTGGGCTGGGCGCCGGGTTCGGCCGCAGCTCAAGTGCCCGACCCACTCGCCGGCGTTGGTGCAGGCGTGGTCGCTGTCGCGCGCGCGATCGATGGCGGCCAGCCCGATGTGATCGCTGGCTTCGTGGCGTTCGAACCTATTGTGCGAACGAGCTACCCTGGCGACGGCGTTCAGGTCAGCCGCGATACAGCGATTGCGGACATCCGAGCAGCGGTCGTGTCCAACGCGGCTGCAGGTGATGTCTTGGGGGGCGGAGCGTATCGGCTGATCGCCGTTTGGATACCACGTTCCCGACCGAGCGAGGTTTATCTCCTCGGTTCTGGTATCGATGCCCGGGGGAACAGGATGACAACCGTCTTCACCATGATGAACACCGGTCAGACGATCATCGCCTACGGGCGCGCGGGCAATACTCAGGCGGTACTCGAGCAGTTCGCCCGCGATGGCGACTTGCGACTGGTGCCGCTCGGAACGGTGCTTCCACCCGCAACCGGTTCCGGCTCGGAATCCGCGCACCATCGGATACCCCTCGTGGCGGCGTCCGTCGTGGTTATGGGTAGTGCACTAGCTTTGGCAGCCCTCGGTAAGTGCCGCTAGCGGGATTGGTATAGGTCCGCTCTCACACCTCCGCCACGGCCTCGCCTTCGACCACTGACTCGCCCGCCTGGTTCACGGTCACGAGTTTCACCGTCACGAGCTGCTTGCCGTTGCCGGCTTCGGCGACGTTCGTGACTTCGCCTTTTGCCGTCAGGGTGTCGCCGGGCCAGACCTGCTTCGTGAAGCGGACGCCGTACTTCTTCAGGTTCCCTTTGCCCAGCCAGCCGGTCACCATGCGGCCCTTGCTCCCGACCGAGCTTTCTCCGGCACGGAACCAATCGTTTACACGAATCGTCTTGATAGGGGACGTGAGCGTGTGCTATTACGTCAGTGCCCCCCCCTCGCGGCGGGATGGAGGAAGAGCGTGGAACCGGCGGTTATACGAGCGATCGAGGAGCGACGCGGGCTTTTCGAACAGGACCATCGGCCGGATCTCCCGGCCAGGCAGCGCGAGGTGCTCCTGCTGGAGTACTCCGGCTTCGAGGGGGACGAGATTGCCAGCCTGTTCGGCACCTCGAAGCAGACGGTGAAGAACCAGCTTCACCAGGCGCGAATGGCTGTGGTTCCGCCCAGCCTGCCGGCGACCCGCGCGAACGCGACGTTCTGGACGGGCGTTCACTGGGGCTGCTGCATGGCCACGGCGTTCGCGATGCTTGAGGTTTTAGCGTCCGCTTAGCCGAAAAGACTAAGAAAGTAGTACTGCGGGACCATGCGGCGACTCGCCTTGTGCGGCAAGGTTGGCGACGTGCAGGCGCCTGTTTCGAGAATCTCGAACTCTGAAGAGGAGATCTACTAAGTGAAACTCTGGAAAAGGTCGCGCAGCATTTGGATTCTGAGCGGAGCGCTGGTCGTTGCGTTCCTACTCATCGCTACCGCCGCTGCCGATTACGCTGTAGGAGTCAACGTACCAAATGGCTCGGCGTCTGGGTCGGTTGCGCTCTCGCGAAGCACGACCTGCTGGGGTCCATTGCACCCATATTCTTGGTGGCATGGCTTGGCGTACTCAGTCGATACGAACACCAGCGCCCACACGGTGTATGTCAACTACGTTGACTACTACGGAGGTGATACGAGTCCGCGTCCGCCTGAGTCGAGCTCAAGCAACTTTGTCTGGGGCCCGGACTCATGGGAGTATGGAAGTGACTCATCGCAGTCCTATCGGTTCGGCGCAGGAAGTGCCTTCAATCAGCACTCATTCTACTCATATGACATCACATTATGGCTGAATCGTAGTTTCAACTACAGCCCAGGTAGCGCAGTCACAACGATGGCGCAATTTGGAGCATCGGACGGTTCTGGGGGAGTATACTCGCAATGCGTAGATTACTCATATCTCCTTCTCTACCCATACTAGTCGAAGCAAAAGAGAGGATCGAAGATCATGTTTCCCACGCGAAGACTTCCACTCATCGTCATCCCGGCATTGGTTGTTGTTTTGATCGCGGTCGGTTTCGCCGCCTGGAGCGGACTTGGGCAGGGCCGGGCTGACCCAGGGGTGCGAGTGGTCGATGGCACTGCACCCGGAGGCGGGTCGCCTGTCGAGCGCACCTTCAGCTCGGCCCAAGATGCGGTGGCATTTGCGTCATCACGCGCCGGCTTCACCGTGGGAGGGCCATCCAATCTTCCTTCAGGGTATGCGCTTGTCGAGGTAGACATTCCGCCGAAGCCGCCGTCATCCGCGCCTGGGGCGCCGCTTAGGGCGACCCTGAAGCTGCGCAAGGGTGACACCGGGTTCCAAATCCTCCTGGTCAACCAGCCCTTCACGTTCGATGGTGACGACACGAGCCACCTGATCGCCTCGCTTTCGGCCGGAGCGCGGGTGTTTAAGGTGGTGGGCGATGTGACCACGGACTACACCCTCCTGACGGCCTCTCGTGGCGCGGTTATCACCGCGCGCAATCCGAGTCCGCTCGCAGATGACGAGGCAGTCCGGATCCTGAGTTCGCTGCCGCAGAACTGACCCAGGGGCACACAGGAGCCACAGCGCGCGCGGGTCACGATCCATGCGTTGTGGCTCCGGCCAGCGACGGGGGGGGGGAGTCTCTTACACCTCCGCGACGGCCTCGCCTTCGACCACCGATTCCCCGGCCTGATTCACGGTCACGAGCTTCACGGTCACGAGCTGCTTGCCGTTGCCCGCGTCGGCGACGTTCGTGACCTCACCCTTCGCCGTCAGGGTGTCGCCGGGCCAGACCTGCTTCGTGAAACGCACGCCGTACTTCTTCAGGTTCCCCTTGCCCAGCCAGTCGGTCACCATGCGGCCGGTCAGGCCCATCGAGAGCATGCCGTGGGCGAAGACCGAGGGGTAGCCGGCAAGTCCCTTCGCCGCCGTGTCGTCGTGGTGGAGCGGGTTGAAGTCGCCGCTCGCGCCGGCGTACTTGACGATGTGCGTGCGCACCACGTTTTCGATCACGACCGCTTCGTGTTTGTCGCCAACTTTGAATGCCATGTCGTTTCCCCTTCGCCTACTGGTCGACCGCGCGCTCGGTCTGAACGCCGATGCTGCGGGCGGTGACGCAAAGGACGCCGTCCTGGTTGCGGTATTCGGTGATGGATTCGCTGAAGAGGAGCTTGCCGCCGCGGCGGCCTTCCTTCTCCCAACGTTCGCCGGGCCGGCTCGTGACGGTCAGCGTGTCGCCCACGTGGATCGGGTGGTGGTACTCGTAGTGTTGCTCGGCGTGGAGGCCACGGCCGAGTCCGCCGCCGCCGTTGTCGCCGCGATGCGGAGGCGGCGGGCCCTGGCGCGGGCGCGTGAGGTCGAGCGGGTAGTCGGGCTGCCAGTGGGCGCTGCTCTGGACGAACGTCGGCGGGACGATGATCCCGCCGAGGGCCTTCGTCTCCGGCGCGTTGGGGTCCCAGTAGACGGGATTGATGTCGAGCAGCGAGCGCGCGAAGAGCATCACCTGCGTGCGGTCGACGGGGAATTCGAAGCTGTCGGCCATGGGCTTCCTCCGTTCGGTGGATGGCCGCCATCGTAGGGCAACGAGGGAGGAGGGAGAAGGGAGGAGGGAGGAGTGTCGCTTCGTCGCTGGTTCGGGCAGAATCCCGCTGACACAAGACGGGGAGGCGATGCCATGGTTGACGTCCGCGAGCTGTTCGATCTGACCGGGAAGGTGGCGCTGGTCACCGGGGGAAGCCGCGGGCTTGGCCGCGAGATGGTGCTCGCCTTCGCCGGCTGCGGCGCGGACGTGGTCATCGCCAGCCGCAAGCTCGATTCGTGCGAGGAGCTGGCGCGCGAGGTCGAACAGACGACGGGACGGAAGGCGCTTTCGGTTGCCTGCCACGTCGGGGAATGGGAGCAGGTCGAGAACCTGGCGAAGGTGAGCTACGAGCGGTTCGGGAAGGTGGACATCCTCGTCAACAACGCCGGGATGTCGCCGCTCTACGACCACGTGAGCAACGTCAGCGAGCCGCTCTACGACAAGGTGCTCGACGTGAACCTGAAGGGACCGTTCCGGCTTTCCGCGCTTGTCGGCACGAAGATGGCGGAAGGTGACGGCGGCTCCATCATCATGGTTTCGAGCACAGGGTCGCTGCACCCTCGCGCCGACATCATTCCCTACGCGGCGGCGAAGGCCGGGCTGAACGCGATGACGGTCGGGTTCGCGCACGCGTTCGCGCCGAAGGTCCGGGTGAATTGCATCATGCCCGGGCCGTTCCTGACAGACATCTCGCACGCCTGGGACATGGCGGCGTTCAACGAGCGGGCGAAGAACACGATCTTCCTGCAGCGGGGCGGTCAGCCGGACGAGATTGTCGGAGCGGCGCTGTATTTCGCCTCGAATGCGTCGAGCTTCACGACCGGGGCGGTGTTGCCGGTGGGCGGGGGAGGATGATGAACGTGTATTGAGGGAGCGCGGGCTCGGGTGGGGTATGATTGCTCCATGGTGCAGCTCACGGTCACGATTTCGGACGAGCAGATGCGGGCATTGCAGGCCGAGGCGCGACGCCGGAACGTTTCGGTCGACGCCGTGGTCGAGGAGTTGGTGCGCCGGGCGAGTGCGGCTCCGCGGATTCCCGACGACGCGTGGGCCGTAGTCGAGGGGGCACAGGCGCACTCGTTACGCACTGAGCCGGCACTAACCGAGGATGAAGCGATAGATTTCGCAGTAGCCGCCACCCGGAAGGTGCGAGCCGAGCGAGCGGCAGGGCGGAACCTTGGCCCCAGTCATCCTTGACACGAACGTGCTTGTCAGCGCGTTAATCGCACCGCGCGGGGCATCCGCCAGGATCCTTGCAGCCGCCCGTGCAGGCGTGTTCGAGCTCACGGTGTCGCCCGAACTCGTTGCCGAGTATCGCAGCGTGCTGGCGTATCCTGAGCTGGTTCGCCGCACGGGGATCGGCTCAAAGGAGGCGGACGTGCTGGTTGCGGGGATCGCGGCAACCGCCCGTCTCGTCGATCCACTGCCGGGAGCCGCCGCTCCACCCGATCCGGGTGATGCGCACCTCTGGGCACTCCTAGAGGCAGTCCCTGACGGGGTGCTTGTCACCGGCGATCGCGCGCTCCTGGCCCAGGAACCGCCTGCTGGACGACTGATGACGCCGCGGGCATTTCTCGACGAGTTCGGTGCGGGATTCGCCTGACGAGCGTTGCCGGCCCCGTTGATGCTCGGGCCTGGCGCCGACGGAAGGGGGTGCCGGAGCGTCACCTGGTTCCTTCCGTCGGTCCCGCGGGTTGAGTCGGCGCTACGGCCTCTCGTTCGCCATGATGATCGTGCCGGCGGCGGCGAACATGCCGCCGACGCCCTGGGCGACGCTGATCTTCGCGCCGGGAACCTGGGCGGGGGCGGTGCCGCGGAGCTGGCGGACGCTCTCCTGGAGCGCGTACATGCCGTACATGCCGGAGTGCATGTAGCTCAGGCCGCCGCCGTTTGTGTTCAACGGCAGCTTGCCGCCGGGGCGGGTGTTGCCCTCGGCGATGAACGCCGGACCCTCGCCGGGCTTGCAGAAGCCGAGGCCCTCGAGGCCGTACCAGGGGAGGTGGGCGAACGCGTCATAGACCATCAGGTGGTCGACGTCTTTCGGCGTGATTCCGGCCTCAGCGAAGGCCTTCTTGCCCGAGATCTGGAAGGCGGTGGAATGGTGGAAGTCGTACATCTGGCTGACCATTGGCGACTCGACGCTTTCGCCGGTACCGATGATGTAGATCGGCTTGGTCGGGAAGTCCTTGGCGCGGTCGGCTGAGGTCATGATCAGCGCCCCGCCGCCGTCCGTTACAAGGCAGCATTCGAGCAGGTGGAAGGGGTAGGCGATGATGCGCGAATTGAGCACGTCCTCGACGGTAATCGGGTCGCGGAATGAGGCGCGAGGGTTCCTGCCGGCCCATTCGCGCTGGACGACGGCGACCATCGCGAGCTGCTCTTCGGTGACGCCGTAATCCTTCATGTAGCGAAGGACGGGGATGGTGAAGCTCGACGGTGGGCCCGAGGTGCCGTAGGGGGCCTCGAACTGTCCGGCGAGGCTTGCCGCCGCGGCGCCCCAGCCGCCGGCGCCGATCCGCGACCGACCGCTCTCGCCGTGGGTGATGAGCACGGTGGAGCAGAGACCTTCGTTGATCGCGGCGGCGGCGTGGCGTACATGGAGCATGAACGAGCAGCCGCCCACGCTCGTGCCGTCGACCCAGGTGGGCTTGATGCCGAGGTAGTGAGAGATGGCGACCGGCGACTCGCCAGCGGTCGCGACGCCGTCGATGTCCTTCGGCGTGAGGCCGCAGTCCTTGAGCGTGTTGAGGGCGGCGTCGGCGTGAAGCTGGATGACGGACATATCGGGAATGACGCCCATCTGGGTCGTCTCGGCGGCGCCGACGACGGCAACGCTACCAGGCTTCACGCCGCACCTCCCACGGGCCGCCACTTGGGCAACGTAATGTCCTCGGTCGCCTGCTCGAAGGTGACTTCGACGGGCATGTCGAGCTTGAGCGCCTCGGGCGTCTGCTCGACGCCGACCATGTTCGTCATCATCTTCACGCCTTCGGCCAGCATGACGATCGCGATGGCGTAGGGCGCGTCGAAACCGGGGGCGGGCCGGTGGTTGATGACGTAGCTGTGGAGCGTTCCCTTGCCGCTGGCCTTGAACCATTCGACCGAGCGCGAGGCGCATTCGGGGCAGAACGGGCGGGGCGGGAAGTAGACATGCGAGCACGACTGGCAGCGCTGCAAGCGCAGTTCGCCGGACTTCGTGCCATCCCAGAACGGCTTCGTCTCCGGGGTGGGTTGGGGGAGCGGTTTGCGGTAATCCGCCAAGAGGTAGACCTGCCTTCGTTATGGGAGTCCGGTCCCGCGCGTGGGTTCCGGCTCAAGTTACAGCGTCTATATCTACCGTTTACGGGAGGGTTAGGCAAGTTCGGCGGCGCATGACGGCTTCTGGACTCGACGTGATAGGAACGACAAATATCACATATTGCGTGGATTTGAGATATTTGACAGTTTCTCGATAGGGAACAAGAATCGACTTCATCCAAATGCCAACTGACGGGCACTGGCGTCAAAACGAGAGGGGTATATGTCTTCGAGCACCTACTGGGAGAGATGGAGCGAACGGAATCGGAGCCGCCGAAGCTTGTTGGCGGGGAGTTCGGTTGCGGCAGCGGGAGTGGCGGGCCTGGCGCTCGTTGGCTGCGGTGGCGGTGACAGTTCGAAGTCCAGCGCAACGCCAGGAGCGAACCAGGGCAATCTGACGCCGATCGCGCCCACCCAGACCACCGAAAAGCCGGTCGCGGGCGGTGTTCTTCGCCAGGCGGGCGGACCGATCGGCTCGGTGCTCGACATCCACCAGACGAACACGCCCTACGAGTCGGCCGGCGTCTGGCACTGGGCGGGCAATTTCCTTATGCGCTTTTCAGCGCAATCGCCGAACCTCCCGGAACCAGATCTCGCCGCGGCCCAGCCTGAGATCCCCGGGGATGGCACGCTGCTGACGTTCAAGCTTCGACCCGAAGCCAAGTGGCAGAACCTGGCTCCAGTGAATGGCCGCCAGGTCACCGCCGAGGACGTCAAGGCGACCTTCGAGCGGATCAAGTCGCTGGGGGCGAAGTCACCTCGTTCCGGCAACTACGTGAACGTCGAGAGCATCACGGCGGTCGACAAGACGACTGTCCAGTTCAAGCTGAAGGCGCCGCAGGCCGACCTGCTCTCGGCGATGAGTGATCAATACGACCTGATCATTCCCAAGGAGATTGCCGACCGCGGAGTCGATGCCATTAAAGGCATTAACGACGTCATCGGCTCAGGGCCCTATCAGCTCACCACGTTCGAGGCGGGCCAACGGATTGTGATGAGCAAGCGCAAGGACGGCTACTGGAAGCCGAACACCGCGTGGCTCGACGGGTGGGACCTCGTCAACATGGTCGACACCCAGCAACTTTCTAACGCACTCAAGGCGAACCAGGTCGACGTGGTGGGCCTGCCTGTCGATCTCGCGAAGTCGTATGACGGTGACAAGAACTACACCATCACTCGCGCCCCGAACCCAACACGGGAATGTGTGCTGATCAACCACAACAAGGACCGGTACAAGGACGCCCGCGTCCGGCAAGCGATCTGGCGCGCGATCAACCGCAAGCAGGTCTACGACACAGTATTCGGAGGGGCTGGGATTCCATCGGGTCCCATGACGCCAGCCGCATCGGCGTGGCTGCTGCCGGATGCCGAGCTGGCGAAGATGCCTGGCTTCGGTGACCGTGCGACGGAGCTGAAAGAGGCGAAGGCGCTCCTCTCGGCGGCCGGCCTTGCCGATGGCTTCGAGGATACGATCCTGACAGCGACGGCCTACAACACGAACCTGGTCAACGACGTCGTCGTTTCGAACCTGGCGGAGATTGGGATCAAACTTAAGACAGAAAACGTCGGCACCGATTTCATCGCGATGTTCACGCGTGAGGTCAAGCGGGACTACAACCTCTGCACCACGTTGTTCCTTTCGGGACCGTACCCGGACGCCCAACTCTTCATCTACCACCACACGGGCGCGGGTGGCAGCCGCAACTACGCTGACTACGGCAGCGCCGAACTGGACGCGATGCTCGACAAGCAGCGCGGCGTCTACGACACGAAGGCGCGTCTGCCGCTCGTCCAGGACATCCAGCGTTATATCATCAACAATCCTGGCCCGGCGTGGGTAGGATCGCGGATCGACTACACGGTGGCCAACGCTCGTGTACGTAACCGGGTGGCGACTCCATTCCTTGCCGGCTATCCGACGGCCGAGAACGTCTGGCTGAAGCAGGGCTAGGCGCGGTCCAATTCACTTTCCGGGCCGGTTCCCGCCAGGGTGGGACCGGCCCGGACGGTATTACGAGGCTATCCGCCATGTACCGGTTCATTCTCCGACGCCTGCTCCTCTCACTGCCGACGCTCCTGATCGTCAGCTTTCTCATCTTCGGCATGATCCGGCTCAACCCCGACGCGATCGTCGCGGCTCGCCTTGGCGAGGGTTACACGCCGGAACAGGCTCGGATCATCAAGCACGAATACGGCCTGGATAATCCTGTCGCAACGGAGTACCTCAAGTGGCTTGGGCATGTCGTCCAGGGGGATTGGGGGAACTCTTCGTACACGTTCAAGCCAGTGTTGAAGGAGATGGCGCCCAAGATCGCGGTAACATTCGAGCTCGCCTTCATGGCGGTTGTATTCGCTGTAGCGATCGGGGTGCCGATCGGCGTGTTTTCCGCCATGCGCCAGGACCAGTGGCCCGACTATGTTCTGCGATCGTTCGCGATCACCGGATTGGCTGTTCCGGGATTCTACATAGCGACGATCGTGCTGGCGCTGCTGGCGAAGAACTTCGCCTGGATTCCAAGTATCCGGTATGTGGCGCTCAATGACGATCCGCTCGCGAACATTCAGCAGATGTGGCTGCCAGCGTTCATTCTTTCACTCGGAACATCGGCGCAGCTCATGCGATTTTCGAGAACGATGATGCTCGACGTTCTCCGGCAGGACTACATTCGGACCGCCTGGGCGAAAGGGCTGCGGGAGCGGGTTATCATCACGCGCCACGCGCTGAAGAATGCGATGCTGCCTGTGATCACGGTAGTCGGCCTGACAATGGCGGCGCTGGTCGGAGGGACCGTCATCTTCGAGAGCATCTTCGCGTTGCCAGGTCTCGGCACACATCTTGTGCGTGCTGTCGGCCAGAAGGATTTTGCAGTGGTGCAGGGGATCGCACTCTTTTTTGCGCTCGCGGTCATTTTCGTCAACCTGCTGGTTGACATCAGCTATACGGTGCTCGACCCGAGGGTGCGGAGTTAGCCATGGCATCGACAATCAGCGCGCAGGCGTTGGAGATTCCGCTTCGTGGCCGCTCCCGGTTCCTGAGCGGGGCGAGCGGCTTCGTGAAGACCCTGGCGCGAAGGAAGCCGCTGGGGTTCGCCGGGCTCCTGTTCATCGGAGGCATGCTTGTAGTGGCAGCGGTACCGGGTGTCTTCGCCACCCATAGCCCATCGCAGCAAGCTGCCGAGCGCTATCAGAGCTACTGCGTCGGCCCACAAGACACGTTCCTGTGCCCCACCCAG
>JAKALX010000473.1 GCA_021823905.1 Chloroflexota bacterium
GAGGCGCGATGGCTCGACGCGGAGCCGTACCACGATCGCCTGAAATACACGCAGAAGTGGCCGCGAGCGAACTGGACGCTGGCCTACCAGGGGAACCTGCACGAGATTTCGGAGGAGGACTTCGAGATCATCGCGGAGGACATGAAAGCGGCCGTGGGGGGCGACGTGGCACAAACGAAAGTTGCCGGGGAGCGCGGCAGCGGTGGCTGACAACATTGTCGAGGCGCACGGACTGCGGAAGGTGTTCGGCGACACGGTGGCCGTGGACAACGTGGACCTGGTCGTGGAGCGCGGGCGCGTGTACGGGGCACTGGGGCCCAACGGATCAGGCAAATCGACGACAGTGCGGATGATCCTCGGGCTAGCGCAACCGGACGCGGGAGAGGTCCGGCTTTTCGGGGAGCGGCTGACGACGGACAGTCCGGAGCTTCTGGCTAAGGTTGGCGCGGTTGTCGAGATGCCGGCATTCGTGCCATATCTCTGCGGGTGGGACAACCTGAAGCTGCTTTCGCTGTATCGGCCCGGGCCGACGGAGAAGGACATCTCGCGGGTGCTCGAGCGGGTGAACCTGGCCGACGCGGCGAAAAAGCGGTTCAAGAACTACTCGCTGGGGATGAAGCAGCGGCTGGGGATCGCGGCGGCGATCCTGAACGACCCGGAGCTGATCGTGCTGGACGAGCCGACGAACGGCCTCGATCCGCAGGGCACGCGCGAGGTGCGCGCGTTGATCCCGGAGCTGGCGGCGGAGGGGCGGACGATCGTGCTCTGCAGCCACCTCCTGTACGAGGTGGAGCAGGTCTGCGACGCGGTGACGATCTTCCAGAAAGGCCGCGTGGTTTCGCAGGGACCGGTGAAGGACCTGATCGGGACACGGAGCCAGTTGGAGGTGCAGGTCCCCGACATGGCCGGCGCCGAGGCGGCGCTGCGGCGGTCGGAGTGGGGGGCTGGCGTTTCACGGCGGAACGGTTCGCTCGTCGTCGAGGGCGCGGGCGACCAGGGCGAGGCTTTGAACCGCTACCTGGCGGCGCAAGGCTACTACGCGTCGGTCATCCGGCCGATTCATCACAGCCTGGAAGACGTTTTCTTCGAGCTGACGGGGGAACCAGGGCATGCGTGACGCGCTGCGGGCGGAGATCTTCAAGACGGTGAACCGGCGGATGACCTACATCCTGCTGGGCGCGATCGTGGCGCTGATGACGCTGTTCTACATCATCCTCTGGCTGCGGTTGCGCGAGGGGCCGGAGACGGGCGTGCAGGCGCAGGTTCGCTACTTGGCGCTGCGCGAGGGGATGTCGTTCGTGAACGTCGTGCCATACGGGCTGCAGCTCGAGCGGTTCTTTCTGACGCTGATCGCGGTGATCTTCACGGCGACGATGATGGGCAACGAATACGACTGGCGGACCGTGGGCGTGGTGATGACGCGGGGCGTGCGGCGGCGAGACTTCATGGCGGCGAAGCTGGTGACGAGCGCGGCGTTCCTGCTGGCGACTTTGTGCCTTGGCTTCCTGGTCGCGACGGCGTGGAGCGCCTGGTTCTCGAATCTCTATGGGTTGCCGTACGGGACGTTCGGGGCCGCGCGGTTTGCCGACCTCTTCACCAGCCTTGGACGGACGTGGTTCGTGGTTATGCCGTTCGTGTTGATGGCGCTGCTCTTCTCGACGTTCTGGCGGTCGGCGGGGCAGGCGGTGGGTTTCGCGCTGGGATTCTTCTTCCTCGAGGGGATCTTCACGGGGTTGCTGGACAGCGCCCACGGGTTCCTGGCGCACATCCCGGATGCGCTGATGAACGCGAACGTGGCGGCGGTGATGCGGGCGAACGGGGTGCTGAGCGGCGACTCGCAGGACCGGGGGCCGTTCGTCACGAGCCAGGGCGGGGTGGGCATCTGGCAAGGGGTGGCGGTGCTGCTGGCGTACGTGGCGGCGTTCGGACTGATGGCGTTCTGGCGGTTCCAGCGCCGCGACATCCAGGAATAGGGCGGATTTGATTCGAAAACCGCGCAGATTGCGCGAAAGTCAATTGCCCCGGTAAAGGCGGGCTGGTAGTATCCCCGGCCAGAACGCGGGGGTGTGGCGGTATGTATCAGTTTCCGAAGTGCCGGAAGTGCGATTTTGGGGACCTGGTTCCGTTTTCGGATTTTGGGAGCCAGGGGGCTCCGATCCATTACAAGGCGTGGGTCTGCACGAACCCGGATTGCGGGTACAACATCAAGATCCGGAACGGCGAGCTGTTCATCGACGAGCCGATCAACGACGGGCAGGTACATCCGCTGCGGACGCGCTGAGCGGCGAGGGGCGTCGATCGGCGCCAGGGCGGTGGCGGGCAGGTGCGCCCGCGGAGTAACGCCCTCATTGCCGTTCGGGCCTCGGAAACGTGTCGCCAGGGCGGGCGCTCGCGTTTGGGCAGGGGCCTCGTGATAAACTGCACGAACAATGGCGCAGGCGAACAAGGTCTACCAGCCCCTGCCTCTTCTCGGTGGCGACGTCGAGGATGAGCTTCAACAGAACATCCTGATCACGAGCGTGGACCAGGTCGTGAACTGGGCGCGGCGGTCGTCGCTCTGGCCGGTGATGTTCGGGCTGGCCTGCTGCGCGATCGAGATGATCGCGGTGGCGACGCCGCGATACGACCTGGCACGGTTCGGGGCGGAGATCTTCCGGGCTTCGCCGCGACAGGCGGACCTGATGATCGTGCCGGGCACGGTGACCTGGAAGATGGCGCCGGCGGTGCGGCGGATCTGGCTCCAGATGCCGAATCCGAAGTGGGCGATCGCGATGGGCGGATGCGCGATCATGGGCGGGCCGTTCGCGTACGCCTACAGCGTGACGCCAGGGGTGAACACGCTGATCCCGGTAGACGTGTATGTGCCGGGGTGCCCGCCGCGGCCAGAATCGCTGCTGACGGGCCTGATGCTGCTTCAGGACAAGATTAAGCGGGACACCGTCGCCAACGGCTGGAAGGAGCGCGACGTGGAGCCGCAGTTCCATCGCTACCTCCCGGACGGAGACCCGATCCGCAAAGAGCTGGAGACGCTCTGGCCGCCGTATGTGAACTACGGCGAGCCGTTCACCGGGAAGGTGTTCCCGAGCTAACCGCAAGACACCGTTCAGGTTGGCCGGGCGCCCGCCGGGGTTTCCTGAGAGATA
>JAKALX010000049.1 GCA_021823905.1 Chloroflexota bacterium
CAACGTCAGTGAGTTTTTCCGCCAGGCCGACCGCTTCAAGGAGCTGTCGGATTCGCTCATCCCCCGTCTCGAGAAGCAGACGGGCCAACCCCTGAAGATTTGGAGCGCGGGATGCTCGATCGGCTGTGAGCCCTACACCCTCGCAATCATCCTGGATGAGCTGAATCCCCGCAGCCGCCACTCGATTATCGCGACGGACGTGGACATGCCCGCGCTCAACCGCGCGAAGAGCGGCACGGGTTACTTCCCGGCCGAGGTGCGCGCCGTACCCCCGGCGCTGCTCAAGCAGTACTTCGTCCATGATCCGGGCGACACGTATCGCGTCGCCGAGAGCCTGAAACGGCGAATCCAGTTCCGTCGCCACGACCTCCTCAGCGACCCCTATCCGACGGACGTCGACCTCATCCTCTGCCGGAACGTCGTCATCTACTTCACGGAACAGGCCAAGCAACACATCTACAACGGATTTGCGGCAGCCCTTCGTCCCGGCGGGGTGCTGTTCGTGGGCGGCAGCGAGATGATCATGCGCTCGCACGACATCGGCTTCCGAACGGCGGGAACGAGCATGTACCAGAAGGCCGCCTAGCGTTCCTCGGCGGGCGAACCGAAATTCTGGGGTTTCACCAGGCGCCGCGACACCGCGTGGACGGCGACCGCGCATGCGATCCCGGCAAGCAGATCGAGCACGTAGTGCTCCGCGAGGTATACGAGGGACACGCCCATCACCACGGTGTAGGCGAGCAGCCAGGGCGCGAGCTTGCGATAGCCGTTGTCCCGCGCCCAGAGGTACATCGCGAACGTCACCGCCATGTGGATCGACGGCATCGCCGCGACGGCGTTGGGCTCCGCCAGCGGCGCCGCGAACGTCCGGTAGGTGTCGGCGCTTACCCTGCCGCCGACGAAATCCATCACCCGGTACGCCTCGCTCAGGTACCCGGTCCTCGCGGCCAGCCACGGCGGGGTGGTCGGCACCAGGAAGAACACCAGCAACCCCGCGTACATGATGCCCACCATGAGCGCTGCGTAGCGCGGGAAGAGATCGCGCCGGCGCACGAAAATGATCACGGCCATGAGGTGTGGCGCGATGAAGAACGACCAGTGCACCTGCACCGTCACGATGTCGAGCACGCTGACGCGCGAGACCGAGAACAGCCGCTCCTGCAGCCAGGCCGTCGGGTCGCCGCCCCGGAACACGAGGTGGTCGAAGTCGATGACATAGGAGGTCTGGATCGGGATGGCGGTCTTGCCCGCATAGGCCCGCAGGAGCGTGTAGAAGAAAATCCCGGCGACATAGACAAACCACCAGCGCCGGGCGCGTGCCTTTCCGAGCTCGGGCAGCCAGGCAACGGCGGTGAGGGCGCAGAGCCCCCAGCCGAACCAGTAATGATCCTGCCAGATTTTCGTTGCCACGGTCGCGGTCATCGCAAGGAGCAGTCCAACCTGGACCACAACCAGCGCCCAGGACGCCAGCGAACGCACGGCGCGGGCGGACAGCAACGGTTCCGGCGACGCCAGCTCAATGGCTGCGGCTTCCGGCTCCGTCGAAGCCTCGGGGCGGGCTGAGACGCGCATCCTGTAGAGGCTATCCGCCCCGCCCTCCTGACGGAAGCGGTAAAGTGTGGCACGCTTTCCGTCTAAAGGGACTTCTTCGGGCCATGAGCATGTTGCGTTTTGCCGCCGGCCTGGTTGTCACCGTTGTTTGCGGTGCGTTGCTCCTTCGCCTCATCGACTGGTCGGCCACGGGAGCCGTCCTCTCGAGCGCGCACCCGAAGTACATCGCCTTCGCCGTCACCTGCCTCATCCTCTCCCTCGTCGCGAAGACGGTGCGCTGGCGCCTCCTCCTTCCCTCGGCCTCGGGCGTGAGCACGCCGCGGCTCTACCGCATCCTTCACATCAGCTTCCTCCTGAACAACGTTCTGCCCGCGCGCCTCGGCGACGTCGCGCGGGTAGCAATGACCAGCAAGCAACCCGGCCTACGATTTGGCCACGTGCTTTCGTCGATGCTCACCGAGCGGGTGACCGATTCCGTGACGCTCATCGCCGGGTTCGTGCTGGTGAGCCCGTTCTTGCCGATCCCGGACGAATACCGTGTCTGGCTGCACTGGGCGTGGTTCTCGGTCGCCGGTCTGTGCGCGCTCGCGGTCGTCGCCGCGGTGCTGCGCCATCCGCTTGCCCGCCTCGCCACGCGGCTCGGCCTCGCCCGTTTCGTCCCCTGGAACGAACGCGTGCGCGAAGAAGCCGTTTCCTTCCGCGAAGGGTTCCGGCAGCTGTTTTCGCGGCAGCACGTAATCCGCATCTGGGGCTGGTCCTGGATGGCGTGGGTCGGAGCGTTCGCCATCAACTACATGCTGATGCAGGCGCTCGACATCGACGCTCCCGTCACGGTCGCGGTGCTCCTCACCTGCACGACGAACCTGGCGATGCTCATCCCGTCGTCGCCGGGCTATGTGGGCGTCTTCCACGCGGCCGCCACCCTGTCGCTGCTGCCGTTCGACGTTGGCCCCAGCCGCGCCCTCAGCTTCGCCATCCTGGCCCACCTGGTAAACGTGGTCCCCGTCAGCCTACTCGGTGCTGCCTTCCTCCTCATCGGCCGGGAGAGCATCGGCGTCAGCATGCGTAACTGGCGGCGCCGCCCGGCGCTCGAAGAGGTTCCCATCGCGGACTAGCGCCTCACGAGCCCGCGCCGACCACCGCCGTCACGTCGATTTCGATCTGGAACTCGGGGAATGCCAGGCCCTTCACGACGACCATGGTCGTGGCCGGGAACGGGGGCTTCAGAAAGTCGTTCCGGAGCGCAGCCGTCTTGGCCCAGCAATCCGGGTCGGTGGTGTAGACGGTGACTTTCACGATGTCGGCCATCGTCGCGCCGGCGTACGCGAGCAGGCTGCGAACATTCGTGAACGCCTCCCGCGCCTGCGCCTCGAGTCCCTCGGCTCGGCTCACCTGTCCCGAACAGTAAACGGTGTCGCCCGTGCGGACCGCCTGCGAGAAGCCCCGGGCAGGGGCGTTCATGAGGAACGGCGGGTTGATGGCCAGCTTGCGCGTTTCGGACACGTTCTCCCCCCAGTCGCCTGCAAATCTCGCGGCAACTCTAAACCATCGAGAGCCGGATGCGATGCGCCCGGCTGTTCAGCGCGGCCGCCAGGAAACGACACCGAGCGGGGCGGGCTCACGCGTGAGTGCGAAGCCGCCGTCTTGCTCGGTAACCAGCGTTGCCGCCAGCTCCTGCAGCCGCTGGTCCTTCGCGCCACCCGGCTCGATGAAGAGCTGCTGGCGAAGGAACCCGAGCGCCACCTCCCGCGACGGGTAGCGCATCGGCGGCCGCTCGGCGAGGCGCACTTCGAACAGGCGTCCGCGCGCAAGCAGCACCGACAGGAATTCCGGCAACCCCGGAAGCGGGATTCGCTCCTCGCCGTGCACGAGCGGCCAGGCCGGCTCGGCTACCGAGGACGGCGCGCGGGCCATCAGGATCGCGACGCAGAGGCGCTCCGCCGACTCCTCCAGGGGATCGAGGAACGCGCCGAGGTCCTCGATGTCATAGCTGACGTGAGCAATGAGGGCCGCATCAGCAGTTGGACGCTCCGGAAGCGGCCATCGTCCCCGCGCGATCCTGATGTTGTGGATGCCGGTTTCCTCCATCGACTCCTGGAGCACGCCCAGCATGGACTCCGAGGCGTCGACCGCGATCACCTCTCGCGTCAACAGCGCGAGGGGCAGCGCGTACCGTCCGCCACCGGCGCCGACGTCGAGCCAGGTCTCGCCGGGTATCACCAGGCTGCGAAGGTGCTCGAGCGCCGGCTCGTCAGCGCGGCGAGGGTCCGCTTTGAACGCGCTCGCCACCGGGGCATAGAAATCGGGCCGCTCCGGGGCTTCTCGCAAGCGTTCGGCCTGCTCGCGGTTGCCGCGCACTCGCGCTGCCCAGGCTGCCAGTACCTCGTCGGTCGAGGGTCGAAGGGCGTCGAACATGGAAGTCTCCCGGCGGTGATACTGCCACCGTACCGTGCTCGATCCGGGAGGGAAACGCCACGCGGAGTTGGCGCTCTGGCGGCAGGTTCGGCTACGCTATTCTCAAGTAGATTGGTCAACAATAGGAGGAATCACCGTGGCGACGAAGGACCCGCGCGAGCCGTTTACACGCATCTCTGTCCAGGAAGCCCGCGAGAAGTTGGACGCCGGGCTGGCGGTTATGGTCGACGTTCGCGAGCCCAACGAATACGTCGAAGTCCATGCCAGGGGCGTTCGCCTCATCCCCGTCAACTCCGTCATGAACGAGGTGAAGCAGATCCGCGACCTCGCCGGCGACAAAGAGGTCCTGTTCATCTGCCGTTCTGGCCAGCGAAGCGCGCTGGCGGCCGAGTTCGCGGTTGCGGCAGGCCTGAGCGAGTTGCCGCTGTACAACGTGGAGGGCGGGACCCAGGCCTGGGTGGCGGCGGGCTTGCCGACCGGCGACTGAGCGGGCAAGCACCGCCTGTTCGCGACGCTGGCTCCGCTGAGCCGGCCGCGCCGCACTGGCCGGTCTCGCGGCAAGGTAATCAATCCTTGACGCTAGCCGGTACGAAACCTAGGATTCGCGCCGACTGCGTACTGGTCGAATTCTACGCGTGGTACGTGGGGGGAGATTCCTGAGGAGGGATTCGTTGGGCACAAAGCGAACATTGTTGCGCTTCGGTCTCGGGTTGGCGGCACTCGCGGGGCTGGCGGCCATCGCCACCGCCTGCAGCGGCGACGACTCGAGCTCGAAGAGCACCGCAACCGGCGGCAGCGCTGGGTTCACAGCAGCGGGCTACAAGGCCGCCGGACTCGACCAGGCGAAGAACGTCACCGTCGATGCCGGCGCCAACATCAAGATCGGCATCTCCAGCGCGCTCTCGGGCGACGTGAAGAGCCTTGGCCTTCCCATCGCCGATTCAGCGGCAGCGGCCGGCGACGGCGTGACCATCGCGGGGCACAAGCTCGAATTCGTCCGCGAGGACGATCTCTGCACGCCGGAAGGCGGCCCAGCGGCGGCGGACAGGCTCGTGAAGGCCGGCATCGTGGCGGCCGTCGGCCCGATCTGCTCCGGCGGCACCCGCGCCTCTCTGGCCATTTATGACAAGGCCGGCATCACTCACATCTCTCCGTCGGCAACGGCCGGCGACCTGACGACCCCGGCCCGCCCAGAAGGTCCGTACGTCACCTTCTTCCGCGTCCCGGTCCTCAACTCCGACGAAGCCAACGCCCAGGCCAAGTTCTCGATCGGCACGATCAAGGCCAAGAAGGCGTTCGTCGTCTTCGACACCGACGACTACGGCAAGGACCTTAGCCAGCAATTCCAGAACTTCTTCAAGGCGCAGGGCGGCACGATCGTCGGCAGCCCGGCCGGCTATGAGAAGAAGCAGACCGACTTCAAGTCGATCATCGCCAACATCAAGGCCGCCAAGCCCGACATGGTCTACATGGCCGGCTTCTACGCCGAGGCGACGCCGTTCCTTCAGCAGCTCCGCGCCGACGCCGACCTCAAGTCCCTGCCCTTCATGGGCGGCGACGGGATCAAGAACGACGAACTCCTGACGGGCGCCAAGGACGCGGCCGAGAACGCCTACCTCGCACTGCCCGGCACCACCGGCCCGAAGTTCGCCGACTACAAGGCGAAGTACAAGGACGCCGACAGCGCCACCTTCGGCCCCGAGGCGTGGGACTGCGCGACGATCATCATCGACGCCCTCAAGAAGGTCGCCAAGGACAACGGCGGCAAGCTGACGATCGACCTCAAGGCCCTTAACGAGGCAATCAAGAACACCGACATCGATGGCGCCTCGGGGCACATCAAGTTCGGCAACAACGGTGACCGCGCCGGCGCGATCGTCCGCTTCTTCCAGGTGAAGAGCGGCAAGTACGTCGAGATCAAATAGTCCGGCGGTGAAACGCCGGACTCCATGAATTCGAACGGGAGAGGTCACCTCGGGGCCTCTCCCATTTTTCTGAGCTGAGCCTGCCGGAGGCGTTCGGCGCATGAGCATCCTCTTCCTGACCACGCCCGAGTTCTGGTTCGACCAGATCGTCAACGGCCTGACGACGGGGAGCATCTACGCCCTGGTCGCCCTCGGCTACACGATGGTCTACGGCGTGCTCCAACTCATCAACTTCGCCCACGGCGAAGTGTTTATGATCGGCGCGTTCGCCGGCTACGGCGTGCTCCTCGCGCTCGGAGGCCAGGACATCTCCGGCGTCATGATCGTGGTCGCGCTGGTTCTCGCACTGATCGCCGCGGGTCTCGCCTCCGGGGCCACGGCGATCGCGATCGAGCGCCTCGCCTACCGCCCGCTCCGCAACGCCCCGCGACTCGCTCCGCTGATCAGCGCCATCGGCGTCAGCGTTTTCCTCAGCCACCTCGTCGACGACGGCTTCCTCAACGGCGAGACGAAGCACTACGACCAGATCTTTCCCGCCGGCAAGCTGAGCCTTGGCGCCCTGAACGTCAGCTATCTGCAACTCTTCCTGATGGGCGCGTCGCTCGCGATGATGGCCGTCCTTTACTGGATCATCCAGCGCACGAAGCTGGGCCGCTCGATACGCGCCGTCGCCGAAAGCCGCGATAACGCGGCGCTTATGGGCGTCGACGTGAACCGCGCGATCGTCGCGACGTTCGCGCTCGGCGCGATCATGGCCGGCTTCGCCGGCGTGCTCTACGGCCTGTTCTTCAGCAGCATCCGCGGGAGCATGGGGTTCATCCCCGGGATCAAGGCATTCACCGCCGCGGTCCTCGGCGGGATCGGGAGCATCCCCGGCGCGGTCGTGGGCGGTTATTTCCTGGGCCTGGCCGAAACCGTCGGCCGCGAGCTCCTCAACGAGATCCCCGGCGTGAACCTGCCGAACGAATGGAAGGACGTCGTCGCCTTCGCGCTCCTCGTGCTCGTCCTGATCTTCAGGCCGACCGGCATCTTCACCCAGCAGGAGGGCAAGCGTGCGTAGCCTGCGAGCAAGCTGGGGCCGCGTCCAGGAGCAGACGTGGGAGCGCATCCCCTCGCGGCTCCGGCCGATCGTCTGGTTCCTGATTGCCTTTTCGGTCGTCTTCATCAACCGCTTCGACGACACCTGGATGCGCATGTTCTTCCTGGTCGGGCTCTACGCGACGCTAGGCATGGGACTCAACGTCGTCGTTGGAATGGCCGGACTGCTGGACCTCGGCTTCGTCGCCTTCTTCGCCACGGGCGCCTACACGGTCGCCATCTTCGGCTCGCCGGTCTCGCCCCACGACGCGCACCTCAACTACTGGGTCCTTGTCCCCCTCGCCATTGGCCTGGGCGCCCTGATTGGCGTTCTTCTCGGGCTGCCCGTGCTGCCCTTGCGCGGGGACTACCTCGCAATCGTGACCCTCGGCTTTGGCGAGATTATCCGCATTCTCGCGCTCAACATGAACGATTACACGCGCGGCTCCTCCGGCCTCTTCGAAATCCGCAAGCCGGACTTGGGTTTCATGGTCATCGAAGACGTCCGAGCCTTCTACGTGATGATCCTCGTCGCCGCGCTCGCTGTCTGGTTCGTGACCTCCCGCATTCGCGACTCGCGAGTCGGGCGCGCGTGGGAGGCGATCCGCGAAGACGAGGACGTCGCGGCGGCGATGGGCATCAACACGACGCGCTACAAGCTCATGGCCTTCGCGACCGGCGCCGCCGTCGGCGCCATCGGGGGCGCCATCTACGCTCCGTTCATCGACTTCGTCGCCCCTCAGTCGTTCTCGCTGCAGGTCTCGATCAACGTCCTCGCCATCGTGATCATCGGCGGAATGGGCAACACGACCGGCGTGATCGCGGGATCCCTCATCCTCATCGGCGTCCCCGAGTTGCTCCAGTTCCAGGAAACAGCTGACTTCCTGCAGAAGTTCGCCTGGCTCCGCGACGTCCTCAATCCCGTGATCCACGGCTTCAACACGGTCACCTTCCTGAATTTGCCCGACCTCCCCCAGCCGGAAGACTGGGGCAAGAAGCTCGCGCTCTACCGTTTCGTCGTCTTCGGGCTGCTCATGGTGATCGTGATGGTCCTCAGGCCGATGGGAATCTTCCCCTCGAAGCGCCGGGAGCTCGAGTTCGAAAACCCGCCAGAAGCGGAGCTCGCCGCTTCGCAGGGGGTGGGCTGATGGCCGGGGCCACGCTTTCGGTTCGCGGCCTCGGGATGCGCTTCGAGGGACTCGCGGCGTTAGCCGACGTCGACATCGAGGTGCCCGGCGGCCAAATTCGCGGCGTGATCGGCCCCAACGGCGCCGGCAAGACGACGCTGTTCAACTGCCTCACCGGGTTCTATCACCCCACCAGCGGCGAGATCCTGCTCGACGGCGCCCGGATCGACGGGCTCGCAACGCACGAAGTCAGCGCCCTCGGCGTGTCACGCACGTTCCAGAACATCCGCCTGTTCGCGAACATGACCGCGATCGAGAACGTCCTCGTGGGCAGCCATACGCACATCACGGTTGGCAGTGGCGAGCGGCGGGCGCCACGGCGCCCGTCGGGTCACCGTCTGCTGGACGCCGCGCGGAAGATCCCCGGCGCGCCCCGCGCCGCGGGTTCGGCGATCAACGAGCTCGCCGGCGCCGTCGCCCGGCCGCCGGCGGTGCGCCGCGTCGAATCCGAAGCGACCGACCGTGCACGGCGCCTGCTCCAATCGGTCGGGCTCCAGCGCCGGGAAAACATGATCGCCCGCAACCTGCCCTACGGCGACCAGCGGCGGCTCGAGCTGGCTCGGGCCCTGGCCACCCGGCCACGCCTCCTCCTCCTCGACGAGCCGACCGCGGGAATGAACCCCCAGGAAAGCGCCTCGATGGTCGGGCTCATCCGCCGCATCCGCGACGAATTCGAGACCACGGTTGTCCTCATCGAGCACCAGATGCGCGTGGTCATGGGCGTTTGCGAGCAGATCACCGTCCTCGACTACGGGCGCAGGATCGCCGAGGGCAGCCCGGCGGAGGTCCAGCAAGACGCGCGCGTCGTCGAAGCCTACCTCGGCACCCGCGCGGGCACGGGGGGTGGCCATGCCGCTCCTTAGCGTGACCGGGCTTGTCGCAGGCTACGGCGGCATCACCGCGATCAAGGGCATTGACCTGACCGTCGACCAGGGCGAGATCGTGACCCTGATCGGCTCGAACGGAGCGGGCAAGTCGACCACGCTGCGTACGATCTCCGGTCTCGTGCGCGCTCGCAACGGGCGCGTCGAGTTCCTCTCGAAGCCGATCGAGAAGCTGGCGCCGCACAAGATCGTGGCCCTGGGTATGTCACACGTGCCCGAAGGGCGCGGCATCTTCCACCGCCTCACCGTCCTCGAGAACCTCTACATGGGGGCATTTCAGCGCGGTGACGGCGAGATCGCCGACGACCTCGGGAAGGTAATCAGCCTCTTTCCGCGCCTCCGGGAACGGCTCAAGCAGGCCGGCGGCACGCTTTCCGGCGGCGAACAGCAGATGCTGGCGATCGGGCGCGCGATGATGGCCCGGCCAAAGCTGCTCCTCCTCGACGAGCCGTCCATGGGCCTCTCGCCGATCCTCGTCCAGACGATTTTCGAGACGATCCAGTCGATCCGGAGGCAGGGAGCGACCATCCTCCTCGTCGAGCAGAACGCCGCGATGGCGCTCGAAGTGGCCGACCGCGCCTACGTCATCGAATCGGGCGTGATTACCCTGAGCGGCCGTGGCGCCGAACTCGCCGGCAACGACAGCGTCCGCCGGGCCTACCTCGGCGAAGGGTGATCGAGCGCGCTGTTCGCTGGCGCGCACCTATCTCGAATTCGACGGCGTAGGCGATAATGTCTCCCTGCTGGCGCCGGCGCGGCCCGCGGGACAGCTCCGGCAGTTCTGAGCGGCCGGCTCTTGACGGGGCTCGATGAGGTGGTGGTGATGATGAGACGGCTCGTTTGGTTCGGACTTCCCGGCCTGGGCATCCTCGGACTCGTAGCGGCGTTCAGCGTTGCGGGCGCCGCCTCCGCTCCCACACCGAGCTTGCGATACCACGCCATTGTGCCGGCGGTTGTGCGCGGTGAGGACCCAACGCCGCCGCCTTCACCGCCGCCCTACGACGGGCCCGTGGCGTCGTTGTATCTCGCTTCCGCCGGCATCGACTCCAGCGCGCCCGTCGAACAGCGCGGCACCCTGTGGGAAGGTGGCCACGAGGTCTTCGCCGATCCGTCCGCGCCGGGCAACATTGCCTGGTATTCCGACAGCCGTTTCGGCCACCCTGGGTTCGGCGGACAGAACAGCGTGTTCGCCGCCCACATCAACTACATGAACTATGGCAACGGGCCGTTCGCCCGGCTGACGAGCGCTGAGCCGGGGAGCGCGCTCTACGTGACGATGGACAACGGCGACTCGTACGCCTACACCGTCGCCTACGTGACCCTCGTGCCCCTCGCCGTGCTCAACTCGGGAGGGATGGACGCGATCGTCTTCCCCGCTCTCGACGCACACACCGAACGCATAACGCTCATCAGTTGCGGCGGCGACTTCGTCCCCAATCCGGGAGGCGGCGGCGAATACACGAGCCGCGTGGTCCTCGTCGCTGAACGCTACGTGCCCTGAGGGGGTTACGCCGCTGTCGGCGGTTCCGGGAAGCGCTCGAACGCGCTGACCGCCGGTGCGCGGCGTCCGCCGTCCGCCCATTCGGGCAGCCACGGCGAGCGAGCGCCATAGCGGCTCCCTGGAAGGCGGGCGGGCAACGACGCGGCCGGCCGCTCGGACTGGTAGCAGCGGCCGGTGCGCAGATGCATAGGCAAAGCGGCCGGGAAGTAATACGTCATCATGCCCGGTAAATGGCGCCCACGACGCCTCGGGTGATGGGTCCGATGGGCGCTATTGAAAGGCCCTTTACGACCGGTCCGGAACCCGGCGCCGTGGTACTCTGCGCACGCAAGTCAATCGCCATAGAGGAGTGTTCATGGCCCGCAAGAAGGTCACCATCATTGGCGCCGGCGCAACCGGCGGCGCCATGGCCCAGCGCCTGATCGAGCGCGACATCTGCGACGTTGTCCTCCAGGACGATCCCCAGTTCGCGGGCACCATGCACTTTGGCAAGGCTCTCGACGAGTCCCAGGCAGCGGCCTGGATCGGCTTCAGCAGCCGCATCAGCGCGACCGACGGTTGGGACGAAACCAGGAACTCCGACGTCGTCATCTGCACCGCCGGCGCGCCGCGCAAGCCGGGCATGTCGCGCGAGGAGCTCCTCAACGGGAACGCCACGATCGTCCGGGCGAAGGTCTCGGAAGCGGCGAAACACTCGCCGAACGCCGTCATCATCATCTTCGCGAATCCCATGGACGCCATGTGCCACGTCGCCCAGAAGGCCAGCGGCTTTCCGCGCGAGCGCGTCATCGGCCAGGGGGGCGCCCTCGACAGCGCTCGCTATCGCTATTTCATCGCGGCCGAGCTCGGCGTCTCACCGATGGATGTCCACGGCTACGTCATCGGCGGCCATACCGACACGACGATGGTCCCGGTCGTCTCCCAGACACGCATCGGCGGCGTGCCGCTGACCGATCTCCTGCCGGCCGACAAAGTGCAGGCGCTCGTCGCCCGCGCCATGCGCGGCGGGGCCGAGATCACGGAGCTGCTGAAGGTTGGAAGCGCCTACTACGCGCCCTCGGCCGGGACGATCGCGATGGCTGAGGCGATCCTCCTCGATCAGAAGCGGCTCATCCCCTGCTCCGTCCTCCACCAGGGCGAGTACGGGATCACCGGGGTCTACTCCGGCACGGTCTGCCAGCTCGGCGAAGGCGGCATCCAGCGCACGTTCGAACTGCCGCTGACCGCCGAGGAGAAGGAGAAGGTGGTCGCGGCTGCGAACGCCACGAAAGAGCTCGTGAAGCTCATCCAGGATTAGTGGGCAGTCCGGCCCGCGAACTGGGAGCCGTCAACAGCTCCCGAAGCACGGCCGCAAGGGGCGTGGCGCTCCCGGCCAGTTCGACCGTGCCGTTCGGAAAGATGTTGATGATCTCGCCCGACGACAACACGATCTGGCGGCCGTGAAGAACGTCCCGCCGGTGAAACGTGATGTCTCGCCGCTGCAGTTCCGCTTCCACCCTCGCCGTATTCCAGTGTGTCCGCGGCCGGCGGCCGCCCTGCGCCCATGCTTTACTGTCCATCGCCCACACCAGGCCCGCGAAGAGCCAAACCCGAACCGCCGTCTGAGGGGCGAAGCTCAACAAACCATCGCCGCTCTGAATCGCCCCAGGTGGTCGAAAAGAGGCCGTGGAACTTGAAATCGCCCGACTTTAGAAGGACTGAGCGCAGCCCCTGGCCGAAGTAATGATGAAGCAACTGGCCTTTCCCGGCGACTACCCTGTCGATAGACAGCGTCAGTTCGCTCGACGCATCAGCCAGAACGACCGTGGCGAGTACAGCACCGTCTGGTTGACAAACCGTGGCGTTTCTCATGGTCATTCCTGCTAATTACCCGAATTCTCTGAACGCGCGTGCTCGGCACGACGGTGCTCAGTTCGCCTGACCACGTGCAACTTGGAGACCCCGTTGCTCATATCAAGATGCTTATCGACGTGCGTATTTTGAAACACTCGTTCTGCGGCGCAATCCAGGCAGTATCCCTTGCTTGTCTGGCCGTATGGTTCTTCTATTCTCCAGTGATGTACGTGCCGATCGACTAGCAGCGTGGTTCCGTCCATACTTGTGCCTTCCTTGTGACACGACGCACAGTCGCAGTAGTACCAGGCCTGCCCACCGTGGAGTGAGGTAGAGGCGGAATACGTTGGTACTGATGCTATCGCATCATAGAGACGTTGCTGTCGTCCCGATCGCTCAGCGAGAGTCTGCTCTTGGCAAGCATCCAGTTCAGCATCGAAAGATCCACAATCAGGGTCCGTTCGGGCCCCTGCTACTCCTAGCCTGGCTGGCCGATCTGTTCCCGCAGTTGTCGCGCGGCCTCATGGACGCGCCCGGGGGCCGTCCCTCCGGGAACATCACGTGCCGCCAGCGCCGAATCGACGTCCAACGCGAGAATATCCGGTGCGAACAGCCCGCTCGCGGCCTGGTAGACGTCGAACGGCAGGGCGTTCAGCTCGCAACCGCGCTGTTCGCATTCGCGCACCAGCCGACCGACCACGCCGTGGGCCTCTCGGAAGGGCAGCCCCTTCTTCACCAGGTAGTCGGCAACGTCAGTTGCCAGCGAGAAGCTCTCGCCCGCCGCTTTCCGCATGCGCTCCAGGTTGAAACCGAGGGCCGGGATCATCGCGGCGAAGATGCGCAGCGTCGGGATGACGACGTTCGCGGCGCTGAAGATCGCCGCCTTGTCTTCCTGGAGATCGCGGTTGTAGGCCAGCGGCTGGCCTTTCAGGTTGGTGAGGATGTTCATCAATTCGCCGTAGACCCGCCCGGTGCGCCCGCGGGCCAGCTCCGCCACGTCCGCGTTCTTCTTCTGCGGCATCATGCTCGAACCCGTCGCAAAGGCGTCCGGGAGGCGGACGAACCCGAACTCGGCGCTTGCCCAGAGCACAATCTCCTCGGCCAGTCGCGAGAGATGCATCTGGGCGATAGCGCAACACGCCAGGAACTCGGCCACGAAATCGCGATCCGCGGTCGCGTCGAGGCTGTTCCGGCTCACGGCGTCGAAGCCAAGCTCCCGTGCGACCATCTCGCGATCGAGCGGATACGGCGAGCCGGCCAGGGCGCCCGAGCCGAGCGGCAGGACGTTCACGCGGCGGCGGCAGTCGCGGAAACGGTCGCGGTCCCGGAGCACCATCTCCCCGTAGGCGAGGAGATGGTGGCCCAGCGTCACCGGCTGCGCCCGTTGCACGTGCGTGTAACCCGGCATCGGATCGGCCGCGTGCTGCTCGCCAAGATCGCAGAGCACGCGGAGGAGCGCGTCGCATGCTGCGACCGCGTCGTCGATCGCCTCGCGAACAACCATCCGGTTGAGCAGCGCCACCTGGTCGTTCCGGGAGCGCGCCGTGTGCAGGCGCCCCGCCGTTTCGCCGATCTTCTCTCGCAGGACGGCTTCGACGTGCGTGTGGATGTCCTCTAGTTCGGCG
>JAKALX010000474.1 GCA_021823905.1 Chloroflexota bacterium
TGCCGCCGGCGTCCGCGAGATTAGCCGCGACGGGGTACTTCCGCCCGATCCATGATGGGCGCGAGGTGAGCCGCCCGTGACGCTCCGCATTCCCGTGCCGTGGTGGCAGGCGGACACGCGTGTCGAGGTTCGCTTGCGGCTCCTGCTGGGCCTGTTGCCGGCCTGGATCTTCCTCGCGGTGAGCCGCTTCGCGCCGCCCTGGGCCGCAATCGGGAGTGGCTTCCTGGCGACGCTTGTCGTCTACGCGCGGACGGACCGCAACCATTTCGTGGGTGGCCTGGCCGCCTTCGCGCTGGCACTCGCCGCGATCGCGTCGTTGATCGGCATCGCCTGGTCCAACGAGAAGGCGTACCTGGCGTCGGGTGTCGCGACGGACCTGTTGTTCGTCCCGGCCTACCTCGCGAGCGCCTTGATCCGGCGGCCGTTCGTGGGCGGTGTCGCCCGCGAGATGGTGCCGACGATCGCCGGCCTGCTGCCGCTCGACCACGCGGTCTACCGGCTGCTGACGTTCGCGTGGGCGATCTACTACGCCGCGCACGGGCTGGTACAGTGGTGGCTGCTGCGCGAGCTGTCCGTAGCGCAGTTCGTGATCATCAGCCGGGCGATCCTGTGGCCGCCCACAGGGCTTGCGCTGCTCCTGACAACGGCGGTCATCTGGCGCGCGGCGAAGCGGCGGCGGGCATTCATCGAGGCGGAGACGGCATCCGTGGCGGGGTCCTGACGCTGCCGGCAGGCTCAGACGTACTCGAGCAGTTGCAGCCCCATCCCCGAAAGCTCGCCGGCGGGGATCGTCGCGGTCCGCGTGCCGGGCAGGATGCCTGTCGCCGGCTCGGATGGCGTGAAACCACGCTCGCGCGCCAGCTTTACCGATTCGTCGAGGTTCGGGACTTCGAACGCGCACATGCTCGAAAGCCCCGGCGGGCGCTGGCGCATCGGGCTGTCGGCAGCCTCGGGCGCGAGCAGCTCGAGGATCGCGTCGCCGACCTTCATCTGGCGGATGACGATGCCGCGGCCCCGGATCTCGCCATGAACGGGAACGCCGAGGATCTGGGTCCAGCCGCGCTCCGTGGCTTCCAGATCTGGCGCGAGCGCCGCCAGGTGATCGAGCCGCTTGAGCGGAAAGTCGTGGCCGAGCAGGCCGCCGGCTCGCCGCCGTTCGAAGCGCGCGTCGAGATCGCCCTCGTACTGGATGGCGGCCGCGCGAATGCCGAGCAGTTCGGCGGCGAACGGCAGCACCTCGCAGACCTTCTCGCCGCTGTCGTTCATGACCGCGTAGGGAGCGGATTCCACGCCGGCCTGCTGGAGCGCGGCATGCACCTTCGCCAGGTCGCTCGTTCCGAAGACGACGCGATTGAGGGCCTGTCCGCGGCGCGCGGCCTCCAGGTATTCGATTCGGCCGGCAGCCACGGCTTCTTGCTCGTCGTGGACGGCGAGCAGCTCGACGTAGAACTGCGAAGACCTCGAGCCGGCGAAGAAGGCGCGGTTCTCGGTGCCCTGGCCCCGGTGCCGCGACGGCGGCGTGAGCTTCAGGCCCAGGCGCTCGAACGGCTCGCTGGCGGCGGCAAGGTCGAGCACCGGGAGGACAACGTGATCGATTCGGTCGATGAGCATCCGCCGATTGTACCGGCACGGCGGCTCGCCGGGACTGGCTCGCGGGGGCAAAGGCGCAAGGCGCAGGTGACGGAATGCCCGAGGCCGCAGATCCGAGGCCCGAACGGTAGTGAGGGCGTGCCACCGAACCAGTCTCCTCGTAACGCCGTTCCCACGGGTCGGGCCTCGGTTTCTGATCCCGGCGCTCGGAAGGAACAAACCCAGCCCGAGGCCCCAGATCCGAGGCCCGAACGGTAGTGAGGGCGTGCGCCGCGAACACCCCAACGGTTCCGAGGGCGTGCCACCGAACCAGTCTGCTCGTAACGCCGTTCCTACAGGTCGGGTCTCGGATTCGGGCGGTGCCGGCGATGGCGGCCCAGACGCCGCTGGGCCGCGCTTCCGGTAGACTCTTCGCTCAGCAGGAAAGGTGAGGTGTTCGTCATGGGCAGGTTCGACGGACGGGCCGCGGTTGTCACGGGAGCGGCGATGGGCAACGGCCGGGCAATGGCGGTTCGCTTCGCCGAGGACGGGGCGAACGTCGTGATCGCCGACATCGACGACGCGGGCATGGCCGAGACGGCACGGCTGGTGAAGCAGCAGGAGCGTGAGCCGCTCACCCGGCGCTGCGACGTATCGAAGAAGGCCGACATCGACGCGCTGATCGCGGCGACGATCGAGCGCTTCGGGCGGGTCGACATCGCGGTCGCGAACGCGGGCATCGCCGAGCGGGAGACGAACTGCCTGGAGATGACCGAGGAGCTGTGGGACCGGACGATCGACATCAACCTGAAGGGCGTGTTTTTCACGCTCCAGGCGGCCGCGAACCGGATGGTGGCGGCGAAGAACGGCGGCCGGCTGATCGCCATCGGCAGCATCATGGGCGAATGGGGGAGCGCGGGGACGCCCGCGTATTGCGCGAGCAAGGGCGGCGTGAAGCAGCTCGTGAAGTCGTTCGCGCAGGCCGTGGGTCGCTTCGGCATCACCTGCAACGGCATCGGGCCGGGCTTCATCGACACGGCGATGACCTCGATGATCCAGCAGGGGCCCGCGTACGAGATGCTCGTCGACCGGACGCCGCTGGGAACGTTCGGCCAGCCCGAGGACGTCGCGGCGGTGGCGGCGTTCCTCGCGAGCGACGAGGCGCGCTTTGTGAACGGGACCGTCGTCTTTCCCGATGGCGGGATCACGGCGGGCAGCTACAGCGGCCGGCTGGCGGTGGCGATGGACGCGCTGCGCGCGGGACAGAAGCAATGAGCGTCCACGAGAGCGGGACGTTCGAGTCCTCGGGTGGGCTCTCGCTGTTCGAGCAGCGCTGGCTTCCCGGCGCGGAGCCGCGGGGAGTCGTGGCGATCGTCCATGGCTATGCCGAGCACAGTGGCCGCTACGCCCACGTCGGCGAGTTCCTCACCGGGCGCGGCTATGCGGTCGAGGCGTTCGACCTGCGCGGACACGGTCGCTCGGAGGGAACGCGTGCGCGCGTCGAGAGCGTGAACGAATACCTGCTTGACACGGGCCACTTCCTCTACCGCGTTCGCGAACGCCACG
>JAKALX010000475.1 GCA_021823905.1 Chloroflexota bacterium
GCAGCGCTCGAGGCGCTGGTACTCGATCTCCTTCTCCACGCCGAAGACCGCTTCTTCGAAAGTGAGGCGGAGGTTGTAGCGAAGGTCGGCGCCGCGGGCGGGGCCGGCGCGGCGGCGGCCACCACGGGATGCGCCCCCGAAGAAGGCGTCGAAGATGTCGCCGAAGCCTTCGAAGTTGGAGAAGCCTTCGAACCCGCCGGGCCCGGCGCCGTTCTCGACGCCCGCGTGGCCAAACCGATCGTAGCGCGCGCGCTTCTCCGGGTCGGACAGGATCTCGTTGGCAGCGTTGATTTCCTTGAACCGCTCGGCTGCCTGCGGATCGGCGTTGCGGTCCGGGTGGTACTTCATGGCGAGGCCGCGGTAGGCCTTCTTGATCTCGGCCGCGTCGGCGGTGCGAGGAATGCCGAGAACCTCGTAGTAGTCGCGCTGTCCTGTTGCCATGACTGTTAGCAGTGTAGCAAAGCGAGTGCTAAGCCGGGGAAGCCGGAGAACGGCGGTAAAGGGCGGCGCCAGCCCCAAGCGGCGAACTGTGTTAAGGTTATGACAGAGGGCACGAGTCGTGCCCCTCGGGTGCCCTTTCCTCATCGCTCCGTTCGTTCGTGTGTTTCGTGTGGAGTCTCAGCGGGGGTCAGGCCACACAACACGCGCAAACGAAATGGAGAACCCAGAACTCATTGTTGACCCTTACCAAGAAGACTGACCGCCCGGCCGAGACGCCGGCGGCCGCCACTGCATCGCGGGAAGTCCCCACCACCGCTCCGGCCGCCGGCGAGCCCACGTTCGCGTCGCTCGGCGTCGCGGCCGACCTCGCCGCCAACCTGGCGAAGCGCGGCATCACCTCGCCGTTCCCGATCCAGGTATTGACCATCCCGGATGCGCTTGCGGGCCGGGACGTCTCGGGCAAGGCGCAGACCGGCTCCGGGAAGACGCTTGCGTTTGGCCTGCCGCTCGTGCAGCGGACTGAGCGGGGGCGGCGCCGCCGGCCTCTCGCGCTGGTTCTGGTACCGACACGCGAACTTGCGCTGCAGGTGGCGGAAAACCTCGCACCGCTGGCGAACATCCGTGGTCTCTCGCTGACCGCTATCTATGGCGGGGCCTCGATGGTCCGCCAGATCAAGGATCTGCACATGGGCTGCGAGCTCGTGGTCGCGACGCCGGGCCGGTTGAACGACCTGCTCGAGCGCCGTGAGCTTTCGCTTGCCGACCTGCAGGCGGTGGTTATCGACGAAGCCGACCAGATGGCGGACATGGGCTTCCTCCCGCAGGTCGAGCGCATCCTTTCGCAGGCGCCCGAGGGACATCAGACGATGTTGTTCTCGGCCACACTCGACGGTGCCGTGGGCGAGCTCGTGGCACGCTACCAGCACGACCCGGTGCGGTACGAGGTCGTCTCGAACGAGGCGACGGTCGACACGCTGGAGCAGCGCTTCATCGGCGTCGAGCCCGAGGAGAAGGTCGCGGTCACGGCCGCGATCTGTGAGAAGGCCGGGCGGACGATCGTCTTTGTCCGAACCAAGCACGGGGCGGACCGGCTCGCGCTCCAGCTCGAACGGCGCGGCCTCGGCGCGGCGGCCATCCACGGTGGCCTCAACCAGGGCAAGCGGGAGCGCACGCTGCGCGCGTTCGCGCACGGATCGAGCCCGGTGCTCGTCGCAACGAACGTCGCCGCTCGCGGGCTGCACGTCGACGGCGTGGAGCTGGTGTTGCACTACGACATCCCGGAAGACACCAAGACCTATCTCCACCGTTCCGGGCGAACCGCCCGCGCGGGCGAGGACGGCCTGGTGGTGACGCTCGTCACTCCCGCGGAGATGCGCGACATGGGCGCGATGCAGCGCGAAGCCGGCATCCGCCAGGCAATCGTGCGAATGGCGCCCGCTGATCCGCGCCTCCAGGACCTCGGCGGTTGGGAGCCGCCCGTTCAGCAAGAGCCGCCCCCAGCGCGAGTGCGTGAGCGCGAGCTGACGCCGGTTTCGCGGCCACCGTTCCGCCGTCGCTCCGACGGTCGCCGGCAGCAGGCCTTCCGCTAGGCGAAGGCAGGGGACAAAAGACAAAAGACCAGAGACAGAAGACCGGTAAGCCGTGTCTAATGTCTCTGGTCTTTTGTCTTCTCCGGGGAGGCTTCTTCATGCCCATCGACTGGAACGAGATCCACGCCGAAGCGCTCGACGTCTTCGTTCGCTACCTGCAGATCGACACGTCGAACCCGCCGGGGAACGAGAAGCCGGCCGCGCGCTTCCTGGGGGCGTTGATCGAGGCCGAGGGCATCCCCGTCGAGTACGTCGAGACGGCGCCGAACCGCGAGGTCGTGGTCGCCCGCTTGCAGGGCGACGGCACGAAGCGGCCGATCATGCTCTGCAACCACACGGACGTTGTCCCGGTCGAGAAGGCGTACTGGACCGTGCCTGCGTTCGAGGGCGTGATCCAGGACGGCCGCGTCTACGGCCGCGGCGCCGTCGACATGAAGGGCTGCGGCGTGATGCAGCTCATTGCCTTCCTGCTGCTCAAGCGCCAGGGCGTGGCGCTGAAGCGCGACGTGGTCTTCTGCGGGGTGCCGGACGAAGAAGCGGGCAGCGAGCAGGGCATGGTCTGGCTCTGTGAGCACCGGCCGGACATCGTCGATGTGGAGTTCGAGCTGAGTGAGGGCGGCGGCGGATCGACGCGTTTCGGGAGCCAGGAGGCGAAGCTCTTCAGCGTCGCAACGAACGAAAAGGACATCTGCTGGCTGAAACTGACGGCGATCGGCCGGCCGGGCCACGGCAGCGTGCCGCACCGGGACAACTCGGCCGTCTACCTGGCGAAGGCACTGGTGAAGCTGGCTGACTGGGAGCGGCCGCTGATCTACACCGACGAGACAACGGCGTACCTCTCGCGACTGGCGGAAGCCGGGCTCATGCCGCCGTTAAAGGAAGAGGCCGCGGTTGAAGCGCAGATCCGGAGCACGCCGGAGCTGCTGGCGATGTTCATCAACACGCTCAACGTGACCATGATCAACGCGGGCATCAAGGCGAACGTGATCCCGGCGAAGAGCGAGGCCGTGATCGACTGCCGGTTGCTCCCCGGGCAGACGAAGGCCGGGTGGATCCAGGAAGTGCGCGACTATATCGGCGACGACCACGTGAAAGATCGGAA
>JAKALX010000050.1 GCA_021823905.1 Chloroflexota bacterium
AACGAACGCGTACTTCCCCTTTGGGATCTTGTCCCGTTCGTTGAACTGCCGAAGGGCGTTGCTGTACAGCCTCGCTCCGTTTGTGAGATCGAAGTCCGTCCCCTCCTGGCTCTTCCCGGGCGGATAAGAGAAGTAGCTGTCGAGCATGAGCTTCCCGGTCATGTTGTCCCAGAGCATGTCCCGAACGCTCGGAGCGTCGATTGCCATCGCGGCAATCCTGGGGAGGAGCTCTCTCCTCGCAAGGAACGCGGAGCCCCATGTGACAGTCGCCAGCCCGGGCGCCGAAAGGGTGAGTTCCAGCGAGAGCCGTTCGTTGTCGAGCCTGTAGTAGTTGGGCGCGAAACGGAAGGCATACCCCATCGTCCAGATGGCGCTGCCGTGGTGGGGTGAACCCCACGTAACGATCTTCTGGAGGTCCCGCTGCAGGGCCGACCGGGCCGGCTCGGCGAGGCTCCCGTCGTAGATTCGCTGGATCCCCGCCCGGGCCATCACGCCGCCCTGGGAGTGCGCCACGACGAACAGGTTGAAGTCCTTCTTCGCCTTGATCTGCTCGGCGATGAGGGGATCGTCAGCCAGCAACTGCGCCAGCTCTCCGCCCATCGCCGAGTAGGTCAGGCGCTCGCCGCGGGCCGTCCTCGACACCAGGTCGCTGAAGATCGGCCGGTAGGTCGGATAGATGTACTCGTAGAAAACGGTGCACGGCGCCTGGAACTTGAGGAGTTCCTGATAGTTCTTATATAGCAGCGTCCACACGTCCTGCTTGTAGGCGGCCCGCCACGGCTCCGGCGCCTCGGTCAGTTTCGTGACCCCAGACTTCTCCGCCTCGTTGTGACCGTGAATGAGCACCACCACGTTGATCACCGGCGGCGTTGGCTTGCTGTCTGTGTCCCACTCCGCTGGGTGGCGCCCCACCAATGAGTGATCCGGGGTCATGCGGACCAGCCGCGGCCCCTCCTGCCAATCGAAGTCGTCCTGGAACGTCGCCAGGACGTAACCAACGCGGATCCTGCCGGCGGCAGCCGAAATCGCCGACCCTTTGGCGCCCGCTCCCGCCGGTACAGTGGACCCGAGCAGGTAGTCCGCTGCTGAAAGGTTACCGTTCTTGTCCGGGGACACGGGGAGGTACAGCACTTTGTCGCGAACCGTCTCGCCATCCACGGACGTGTCGGCAACGCGGGCAAGTTGGAGCGTGGCATAGGACACGTCGCCAGCCTCTTTGGCTGGGATCGTGACGATCGGCGCGAAGGAGTCGTTGCCAGGCGCCGCGTCGAATTCGAGTACCCGCATGCTGCCCGTCGGCGCCATACCCGGTCGACCGAGGTCACTTGTGTTGGCCTGACGCGAAAGAGTAACGCCCACAGGCCGGGATGTTGGCGGCAGCTTCACCTCCGTGCCGTCGGAGAGCCTGAGGATTGTTTCCCGGTCGGCGCTTGTCTGGCCCTGCACCTGCTCGGGCGTCGCCGTGCCGGGCGCGACCGCACGCGGCGCATATACGGCTTCAGCGTTCGCCGCGGTCGAGCCGCCAGCGGGCGAGCCGTTGTCCCCGCCGTTCAGCGCTACCTGGACGGCCGCCCCCACAACGAGCAGGGCTAAACCTCCGACGAGGGCCAGCACCAGTGTCGTCCGCCCCTGGCCCTTTGGCGGTCGCGCGACGTGGTAGGGCGTGCCGGCCACGTCCACGGACTTGCCGCACCTTCGGCAGACGCGGGCCGTGGGCGAGAGCGGTGCGCCGCAGTCCAGGCAGGCATTAGCCGAGTCCCGCCGTTCCGCTCCTTCGCCAGCTTGCGGCGCACCGCAGCGACCGCAGAACCGCACACTCGGCTCGAGTTCGTCGCCACAGCCTGTGCAGCGATTGGCCAAAGTAACTCGTGGAACTCCGTCCGCCACCGGCTGGCCGCAGCCATCGCAGAACCAAGCGCCCGCCGGGAGGCCTGTCCCGCAGGCTCTGCACGATCCTGATGGCGACGAGGCACCCTCCATCGCCGGCGCTGAAGCCTTCATAACCGGGTTCCCGCAACCGCCACAGAAGCGGGCCCCCGAGGGGACGAGCCGACCGCAACGTGGACACAACTCGCCGACCCCTGAGGCGAGCGTGGGTCCGTCCGGAGGTTCGGGCAGCGCATTTGTCCTGTCCACGATTTACCCCACCCTGGCCGTGCCGGGAACGTGGTCGCGGACGAACGCGGCAACCTCGCCAAAGCGTGCAGCAGGAACGTACATGCGGACGGGAAAGTGCCACCGCTGTCGCAGCGTGATGACGTGGCGTGGCTCGTCGAACTCTACGCCGCGAACGTCTTTCCACGCCGCGTCGCACCCCGACGGAAGCAACAGCGCTGTGATCTGTTGGTTCCGCTGTGCGTCTCGCGCGTTGTTGGTGAACAGCCATGCAGTGCTCTCGATGCTGCCGGCGGCCTCCTTCGTAATCCTGCCGACCACTCCCGCCGGGCCCAACGCGAACCGTGTCGTCACCCGGAACGAGACACCGAGCGAAGCAAACAGCCCATATCCGATGACCACGAGGCCGGAAATGAGCCCGATAGCAGCGTAGATCTTCACGGCAACCGAGATGTCGGAATCAGAGGCCACGACAATGAGCGTTCCGAACAGAACAGCGGCCCCGCCGCCAACCGCGGCGGCTGTCCACGCCCACTGCCTCCAGATGTAGCGGTTGTTGAGAATTGGGATTGGGTAGTTCCAGGCGATCCCGCCTTCGGGCACCGGCTCCGGCGCCGGTGCAACTGGAAGCTCGGCGTCGCACTTCGCACAGACAAGCTGATCGTCAGAGTCCCGAAGGGCGCCGCAGCGATGGCATCGGTCCACGACTGCGACCATTCGACACCTCCGAGACCAGCGCCTCCGGTGGTCTCCCCCCATCCGGGTCGATGGGGGACTATAGCGACACGCATCTGACCCCCGCATGCGCTGTCGCTTTCAATGGGCGTATGGCCCGCCTCATGTCGATTCAAAAGTCCGCAGCCGCCTTGTCTCGAGCGGACGCCGCACGACGGGCTGGAAGCGGAGCAGGGAGACGATGGCGGGGCGATGAGCGGCGCACTTACGACGATCCACACATGGTGGCCGGTGACAACTGAACAGGGTCCTCTGCCCTCTCGCGCCGGTGAGCTCGGGCCCACTACCATCACGGACGGGCGGGACGGCGCCGACGTATCGAAGACGCGTAGCGTGGCTCGTCGCTTATGGCCGGACGCCCGGTTTCCGAGGAAGGCGGACATCCACCGCGCTGACGCCGATGATGTCGCCGTGCTGGTCTCTGGCTTCCACGTTGATCGTCACAAAATCCTCGCCGTTGCCAAGTGGATGAACGTCCCGGACCATGCCCTGGACGGTGACGGTCGAGCCGACGGGCACCGGCTTCGTGAACTTGCTGTCGACGGCGGAGATGTCGGCCTGAGCTCCGAAGGCGCGGTAGACCAGCGAGGTCATGAACGACATGCTCATCATCCCGTGAGCGACGGTTCGCGGGTCGTCGAAGACCTGCGCCCGGGCGCTCCAGCCCGGATCCATGTGGACCGGGTTGAGGTCGAGGCTGGCCATTCCGTAGGCGTCGATCGTGTCCTGGGTGACCTCGTAAACCAGCTCTGGCAGCATGTAGCCGGTCTGCAGGTCGTCGAGATAGGGCAGTCGTGGTGTCGTCATCGTTGGCTCTCCTCGATCAGACGGTCGCGAAACGTCGAACGTCTTCGCGCGTGGGTGGCAGGATCAGCGTGGCCCAGATTTCCGCTTTTTCGGCGCCATGCTCGTCGATGATCGTGGCATGGGTGGTGATGTACGGCTTGCCGCGACGGATAAAGCGGTCGGAGTTCTCCTGCCGCATCGTCAGCCGGTCTCCGACTTCGAGGCGCCGCTTCACCTCGATGCGCTGGAATGGGTTGCGCGCCCCCGGGGTGCGAATCCACGACATCGGACTGCCCTTGCTCGCCAACCAGAACGCAATCGTCGTGATGAACACCGGGTGCACGAGGACGGTGCCGTGCGGCGCGTGGTCGCGGGCGTAGGCTGGATCGACGAAGAGCGGGTCCGTCTCCCCGAGGGCCCGGTTGTACGCGAGCACATCTTCCTCCTCGACCACGAACACGCGGGGATACACCATCGGTTGACGCACGGGCGCGTCCTCCCAGGTGATGCAGCCTTCCCAGCCGGCGAGGAAGTCGTGGTCGAACTCGCGCTGCTTGGCCGTGGCCGCCAGTGCTTTCAGTCGCTCAGCGTTGTTCATGTTCTTGCACCCCGCGCAGTTCGCTTTGCAAACAAGATGCGCGGACGCTAGTGCGCCTCGTGGAGAAGCGTCAATACGGGGCGGCTCTTTCGTGCCGGTTCGCGCGGCTGTTGGGAAGCGGAGGCGCCGCCTTTCACCACGGTTCCGCCTCCGAAAGCCTCTCGCCGCCCGGTTCCGCGACTACTGGAGCACGCCGGAGGCGACGAGATCCGCGATCTCCTCGTCATCAAGACCGAGTATCTCGTGGAGCACCTGTTCGTTGTCCTCGCCGAAGAGCGCGCCGGGCCGCGACACCCTCGCGGGCGTCGCCGAGAGGCGCATGCGCGAGTTCTCGACGATGACGGGCCCGAGCTCTGGATGGCCGACCGAAATGAAGTGCCGGCGCTCGACGAGCTGAGGGTCGGTCATCAGATCCTCGGGGGTGCTGAGGCGGTGGACGGGAACGCCCACGGCCTGGAGGCGCTGCTCGATCTCGTCGACCGAGCGGGTCGCGGTCCAGAGCAGGATCTGGTCGTCGAGCGCCGCCCGGTTGGCTATTCGCGCCTCGAGGGTTGCGAAGCGGGCATCGCGTCGCCAGTCGCCGTGCCCCGTCGCCTCGCAGAGCGCCCGCCATTGCTCCTCGTTGGCCGCGACGACGGCCACCCAGCGATCCTCGCCAAGCGCGGGATAGACGCCGTGTGGCGCGCAATCGGGCGAGGCGTTGCCGTTTCGCTCCCAGACGCGCCCATTCACGAAGTAGTCGAGGAGTGCCGGTCCCAGGAACTGGGCCGACGCTTCGCCCTGGGAGAAGTCGACGTACTGGCCCTCGCCGGTTCGCCGCCGGTGGTCGAGCGCGGCGAGAATCGCCGCTGCGGTCAACTTCGGTGAGATGTAGTCCGTGTAGGCTCCGGCCGGGCCAGCGGGGGGGCGGTCTGGCCAGCCTGCGAGGTATCCGAAGCCGGCGATCTGCGAGCCCATGGTCCCGAATCCGGCCAGCGCCGCGTGTGGTCCGTCCTGGCCGTTGAGACATGAGCTCAGCATGATGAGTCCCGGGTTGACCGCCTTCAACGCGGCGTAGTCCAGCCCCAGCCGCTTCATGGCGCCGGGCGCGAAGCTCTCCGCCACAACGTCGGCCCAGGACGCCAGGCGGAGGGCGATCTCTCGCCCGCGCGGCTGCGTGAGATCGAGCTTGAATCCGAGCTTGCCGGCGTTGACCGTCGCGAAGGCGCCCGACCTCTCGGGGCCGGCGACACCGTCCTTGAACGGGCTGAGCGTCCGTGCCGTGTCGATTCGCGTAGTGCTCTCCACCCGGAGGACCGTTGCGCCATAGTCCGCGAGGTAGCGAGTGGACCAGGGGCCGGCGATCACCCACATGAAGTCGACGACCTTCAGGCCCTTGAGCGGCAGGTCGCGCGCGGTCGCCGCCGCCGGCGCGGCCTGGCGACCGCCGGACTGGTACTCCCGGCGAACTTCGTCGTTGTGCTGGCCGAGCGCCGGGGCGGGCCGGCGGTAGGCGATCGGGGTGGCGCCGAACCTTGCGAACGGGCCCGGATAGGTGACGGAGGCGCCAAGCGCGGGATGCTCCAGGCTGGTCCAGAATTTTCGCGCGGCGAGCTGCGGCGAGGCGGCGACATCGGCGATGGTGTTGACAGGCACGATCAGGAGGCCGCGGGCCATCGCCAGATCGAAGAGCTCCGCCCGCGTGTGACGAGACGTGAACCGCGCGATGGCATCGAGGCAGCGAAGGAGCTCGCTGATCGGCTCCTGTCCGGTTAGCAGGAGGGTGGTGTAGTTGAGCCAGTCCTTGTCGCGGGTGGCCTCGTCAACGATGCCCTCCTCGAACATCACCTCGATGAGCCGGCGCGAGAAGGGGCCGACGGCGCTCCCGAAGAGGAAGGTGACGGAGACGTATCCGTCCTGGGCCGGGTTCACAAAGCGCAACGGGATTCCGCCGAAGTTCACTCCACCGGCCATGCGCTTCGTCGGCCGGTCGCCCCAGGCGGCGGACAGCACCGTGGCCTGGGTGGCCATCATCGTCGCCGTCTGGGCCGACACGTCGACGTGTTGTCCGAGCCCGTCGCGGGCGCGGCCCGTAAGAGCGATGAGCGCGCCGACGGCGGCTTCGGCTCCTGCGTGCAGATACGCCTGCGGCACCGCCACGGCTACTGGCGGGCGGTCGTCGTCGCCCGTCATGAGGAGTACGCCGGACGACGCCATCACTGTGAGGTCGCTCCCTGCCCACCCGGCCTTCGGACCCGATTGTCCGAACGGCGTGATCGACACCATGACCAGGCCGGGGTTGGACGCGCCGAGTTGCTCGTAGCCCAGCCCGAGGCCATCGAGATAGCCCGGCTGGAATGACTCGATCACGCAGTCGGCGGCGCCTGCGAGTTTGACGAACTCCGCCCGGCCTTCCTCGCGCGTGAGATCGAGCGTAATCCCGCGTTTGTTCCGGTTGAGCGCCCACCATTGGAGACTGCGGTCGGGGTCGCGCTCGCCCCGGTAGAACGGGCCTATCCGCCGAATCGCGGCCCCGCCTGGTGGCTCGACAACCGTGACGTCGGCGCCGAGGTCGGCGAGGATCTGCCCGCAGATAAGCGCTCTGTGGTCGGTAAGATCGAGGACGCGGTAAGGACCGAGCATCGTGCGCTCCTTCAAGGTCGCGCGGAGTATAGCGATCGCGCCCCGCAAGGTCAGCCGGTCCACGGCCGTTTCGATGGCTCGCGCGATCTCGGGGTCCCAACTGACGCAGGTGCGGACCGACGAGGTGATTAATGGTAGCGGCGAGAACACAGACGGCCGGGCGGCTTCGCCAGCCCGGGCGTTTGTGTGAGTCGGGGCTGAGCGGAAGCCCCTCCCGAGAGTCCGGCGCGCAAGTGAAGCGGACACCCCGCGACGGGAGATCTCTGCTCGATGATCGCGCCACAAGGAGGCCCGGCTCAGCGCCCGCCGCGCGGTTGAGGCGAAGGACCAGGCCGCGGGCGGCGAGGCCATCGCGAACGCACGGATCACGGACCACCGAGCATCGTGTAGTGTTTGGGGAACCTAATGAGGGATGCCAGATGATCCTCACGACTCAAGAGATCGAGCTGACTGCGCTGGCGGCGCGGACCGGCTGGGCGATCAAGCCCGAAGGTGCCTGCCGGGGCGAGGTCTGTGTGCCGCTGCCGGCGGGCGCGGTCAACCACGGCAGCGTGAATGCTCGGGCGCTTTCCGACCGGCTGGGGATGCCGATCGTCCGAGACGCGGCGACCGGTATCGAATGCATGGGACCTGCCGCGCTAGGACGGGCGCTGAACAGCACGGAGGCAGCGGAACTCGTCCTACCGGACCTCGCGAAGGACGGTCGTGAATTCCGCCTGAGTTCGTTACGCGGTCAGAAGGTGCTTCTCGTTGCCTGGGCCTCGTGGTGAGGATGCCGGCTTGACCTGCCCGTGTGGCAGGCGCTCCGCAGCGAACTTCACCCCAAGGGTCTCGAGATAGTCACGGTCGCGCTCGACGTGGATCCCGAGGCGCCGCGCCAGTGGATCGAGCGCGCGCACCCGGAGCACCCATCGCTCCTCGATAGCGCCCACCTCGTGGACGAGCTCTTCGGCATGGTGAACGTCCCCAATGCGGTCTGGATCGACGAGGAAGGGATCATCGTGCGGCCGGCCGAACCGGCGGCGCCGTCACGGCCCGCGGACGAGCCGCGGCGGAGCCGGGAGCTGCCGCCGGATACGCCCGAGTACCTGCGCGAGGTGATGGCCGAGGCACGGAAGATCCGATTGGACAGCGGTGCCTACACCGCGGCGCTGCGCGACTGGGTGGACAATGGCGCCGAGAGCCGATTCGCGCTCTCGCCCGATGAGGTCATCCGACGCAGCGGCGTTCGCGGGAGCGCGGAGGCGACCGCCGCGGCCGAGTTCGAACTTGGCCATTACCTCTGGCAGCACGGGCGCCAGGAGCTGGCGCCCCCCCACTGGCGGGAGGCGCACCGGCTCCAGCCGCAGAATTGGACGTACAAGCGCCAGGCGTGGGTGCTTGCCAACCCGCTCCAGGGGCCCACGGACCTCTACGACTCGGACTGGTTGACCGACACGCGGAAGGTCGGCGCGGAAAACTACTACCCACCTCTGGAGTTGTGACTGGGCACAGGGCGTTGTGGGGGGAGCGTCCAACCGCCGCAGGTAACGGTTCAGGCGAAGACCTGACCACGATCAAGCCTATACGTAGTGGGTAGTGCGGCAACGATTCACCGGGGCATTTCCGGCTCCCCGACTCCGGCTATTGACGGACTGCGGGCATATCGCCTCCCTGGACCAGCCCGGCGTTGTGGCGGAAGAGATGGAGGCGTTCCTCGATGGACTCGCCCCGAGCGGCGGGCGAGCGTAGGTGCAGCCGCGAAGCCTCATGACCGATCCACTCTCCCAGGTCCCGCTCCAGGAGAAGAGCCACCGTCATGAAGACGAGCTTCCCAATCCCTTAAGGTGGTCGAGGGACGGCGACATAGTCAGGATCTCCGAATCGGGGAGGGACTTGTAAGACGATGTCCTCATGGTGTTCAGGGCCACACCGGCTGGAACCGGTGTCGATCTGGCCTACGGGGTGGTGGGGTAAGGGAAGAACTTCGTCGCCCCTATGCCGGTCGTCGTCGAATTGCGGGCGAGGATGTCGTCCGCGTTATCGCCACTGAGGCCGAGACCAGCGAGCCGGGCTGTGGTGGGAGTCCCGGGCACGGGGCGGGCTGTGAAGACGAAGTAGATCACCGGCGCGCTCGAATCAGCAACCAGCTGCGAGCCCGCGGAACGCGAGGGTTCAGAACTGCGCGTGCCTGTCATACAAACGCGCTCCGCGTGTCGCGCGCCGCGGTAACGTGCGCTTGGTAGTATTGGGGACCGGCGTCTCAACAAGTGCCGCCCGTGCCCTGCCATGTCAACCGAGGTCCTGGATCGCCTGGGCGTCGCGGGATTGTGAACTGGAAAGGTGTAGCGATGGGTGTTGCCCAAGGTTATCAGGGCGAGGCCGTGGTAATGACTCGGAATCTCTACGCGGGCACCGACTACGCCAGCCTTCTCAATCCTCCGCCAGGCGAGCTTGGCCTCCTCAAGAGTGTCGAGGCTGCCTGGAACCAGGTGCTCAGCAACAACTTCCCCGAGCGCGCACGGGCGCTGGCGGACGAGATCGTTGCAGCTCGACCAGACCTAATTGGCCTCCAGGAGGTCACCCTTCTTTCCACAACGAATCAGACGAATGGCAAGCTCGGGCCCGGCTTCGACCACCTCGAGATCCTGCTTGGCGAACTCTCGGCCCGCGGGGCGCCGTACACGGCACTTGTAAGCACCAACGACTTCGACGCAGCCATGCCCACGCTACCCGCCGCGGTGGGTGGTGCCGACCTCGTGATTCGGATCGTGGATCGGGATGTGCTCCTCACCCGGGCCGACCTTCCGGCTGCCGCGTTGGAAGTTCTTGGCACACAGTCGGGTCAGTTCGAGGAAAGAATGATGCTCCTTGGCATGGTTCCCCTTGTGCGCGGCTGGGTCGCCGCCGACGTTCGGGTTCGCGGCATCCTGCTCCGGATCGTCAGCACCCACCTGGAGCCGTACGACGAATCGGTTCAGCTCTGCCAGGCACAGGCGCTCCTCGATGGCCCCGCCCGCACAGAGCTTCCATTGGTGCTTCTTGGCGACTTCAACAGCGGTTCGCCCGACAGCGAAACGCCTTTCAAAGCGACCTACGCATACCTGCTTGATTCGGCGCACGGCTTGAGCGATGCGTGGCGGGCGTTGGATCCAACCTCGCCAGGGTTCACGAGTTCGCAGGCGCCGGACCTGCGTAACCCGGCCTCACAATTGAGCAGCCGAATCGACTTCGTTCTCACGCGCGGGTTGCGCGCGAAAGGGGCGTCCCTGACCGGCTATTTGCCCGTGTCCAAAACCCCCTCGGGACTGTGGCCTTCGGACCATGCCGGCCTTCAGGTTGCACTCGACCTTGCCTAAGCTCCGCCAACGTTAAGGTCGAAAACGGGAGGAGCGACGAGGACGGCGGGCGACCCCGCGCGGCAAGGGTTTAGCGTTTATCCCCAAGAACCGGATATCGGCTGGGGACACCAAGTGCAAGACGATGACTCATGGTGATAGCGGCGGTAGCCCCCGGCGGGGAACGCTACCACGCTTCCAACCCGAGCTCTTTCCTGTCCAAGCGGCCCGGTCGCGAGGAATGACCACGATTCTGTCATCGTGGTGGCCAATTCAGCGAAGATCGACGAAGAACATCTTTCGCTGTCCACCTTGCAGGCCGTCGATGATCACCTCGAAAGGCGGGGAATCGCCATCCAACCAGGCCGCCGTCATTCCGGCCGTGAGGTCCATCCGCATGGCTGCGGCCACCTCCGGAGGCCCGTAGACGTAGATGATCGGAGGGTCACGGCGGGCTACGCCCGCCAGTTGCCTGACAACCGGCCCCGGTGTTTCCTGACGGACCGTCGTCGCCGCGGTCTTGGGCTTGTGATTCTGCGTGGCCTCACCTGCTCGCAGCGCGAGCACGAACCCCGTGAGGAGCGCGATCGTGGCGAGTGCTCCGAGGGCATGGGCCGCCACTCGTGCGGCCGTGGCCATGCGTGGATGCCGAAAAGCCTGTGGTTGTTCCATGCGGACAGGAGACGGGAATTTGCCGAGGCCGACTTCCGAGAAATCGCTCATTTAGGACCGGGCCGCTCATCGGAGCCGAAGCTGCGCTACGTCGGAAACCACGTAGGGGGATTCGACTCAGATGAGACCGGCGCGAAGGGCCCAGGCGGTGGCGTCGGCCTTGCCGCGGACGTCGAGTTTCCGGTAGATGTTGCTGACGTGGCGTTCGACCGTGCGCTCGCTGATGACCAACCGGTCCGCGATCTCGCGGTTGCGTAGGCCCGTCGCCAGCAGGCGGAGGACCTCAGCTTCCCGGCGTGACAGAGGGTTCCCGGCGTCCGCGTCCCACTTCGCGGGAGTGCCGGTCATACCTCTGGCCGCCAGGTGGAACTGCCCATCCGAACTGCGAACGCGGGACTCGCGAGCTGACAGCTCGGCCCGGTGGGCGAGGATGTCGTCGAGGTAGAGGTTCGCGTCAAGTTGCCGGAACAGGGCCGCCGCGCGATCCAGTAACGATCGAGCCAACGCAAAGTTGCCCTCGCAGGCCGCAACCCGGGCAAGGCCCGCGAGGTTGCGGCCGATTTCGATGGGACACCCTTCGCGTTCGGCCCACGTCACACCTTCCGCGAAGGCTGCCCTCGCCTCGTCCACCAACCCGAGTCGAAGAGCCAGCGTGCCGCGCCCGGCGTCAACGCCGATTCCGGTCCAGAAACTGACCCAGTTCTTCCAGTGACGCGCCTCTTCCCATACCTCTCGGCAGAGGCTGTCGTCACCCAATTCCGGCAGCGCCCGCGCTACCAGCGCGAAGCTCGAGGAGCGCTCGGCCGGATCACCCACGCGCGTTCGCCAGGCGACTGCCCAGCTCGAGAAGTCCGCACTCGCCGCCTCCCTGCCCCGGGCGCCGAAGAGCACGGCTGTACGGTGAGCCGACGAGTTCAGGCGACGCTGAGAAGTGCTGCTTAGGCCGGCGGCACCAAGCATCGCCACTGCTTCAGGCCGAAGCCCCCTGACCAGTTTCCACCAGGACCCGGCAATCGGCCCGGCCGCAACGGGCAGGGACTGAAGATCGGTCGACACCGGTTCTTTGCTCTGCATCGCTCCGAGCACCCATAAGTACATCGCCGCGATGTTCCCGGAAAAATGGCCGTACTTCGCGGCGAGTTGTGCGTTGGCCTCGGCGTACAGGCGAGCCAGGGCCAGGTCTCCGCAGGTCAAGGACCGAGAAGATGCCCAATTGAGACCTTCGCAGACATCGAAAGGTCGGCCGAGCCGCTCGTAGAGAGCAGCGGCTTCTGCGAAGTGGCGCGCGGCCTCCCGGAACTCCGTTCGGCGATTCGCTCGATATGCTGCCACCGTGGCGCGGAGCGCCTCCCCGGTTGACTCGTCTTGATGGTTGGCGAGGTCGAGCAACTCAGATTCTGGCCGCTCAATCTCGGCGAGCGAAACCTCTGATTCGCCTAGGAGCAGGTACCTGCGGCAGAGCTTAAGCCGAAGCGCGACCTCGGTCCGGGCTTCTACTCCGGTCTCTGCGGCGATGGCCTCGTTAAGAAGCGGGCCTGCGAACGGCAAGAGCACGAATCCGAGTGGGAGCTCGGCGACGGTCTCCGCCAGTCCGCGCAGGTCACCCGCGCGACGGTAGGCGTCGATGGCTGCGAGGAACAGCGGAACGCCGTCCGGCGTCCACGATCCGAAGGCAGTAGCCCAGGTGTTGGCAAGCGCGCGGAGCAACCTGGGGTCGGGATCCTCCACCCCTTCGGTCGCGGCCCGATACCATCGTGCCGCCTCCGCCCAAGCGAACTGGCGCTCGGCCTGTTCTCCGGCCAGAGCGGCGTAGCGCCGTGCTCGTCCCAGATGACCCGGTGTCAGAGCCCACGACTCCAGGAAATGCCCGGCAAGCCGGCTCGCTCGCTGATCCGCGTGATCGCCCCAGCGGTCTTCCAGGGCCTCCCCAACCCGGCCGTGGAGGAGCGCACGTCGCGTGGTGGAGAGCTCGCCGAGCAGCGTCTCTTGCATCAGAGCATGGGTGAAACGGTAGCGGCCGGGCGGTTCCATCTCTTCGATGATCGAGTTCCCGATGCCTTCGTCGATGAGCGCCACGAGTGCATCGTCCGCGTCGACTTCGCCGCCCGGCGATCGGCCGGCGTCGCGATGTCGTGGCACTGTGCCAGCGCCGCGCAGCGAGGCAAGCTCGTCGTAGGTAAACTCGCGCCCGACAACAGCGGCCACGAGCATCAGTTCGCGGGCTCTCTCAGACAGGCGGTCGAGGCGCCGGCCGAGTGCCTCTTTGACCCCCTGAGGGACCCTGACGGAGGACGCCTCAGCGGTGGTAATGGTCCCCTCCTCAGTCAGGAGCTGAACCAACTCGACCAGCAGGAACGGGTTTCCTTCGGTCTGCTCGTGAAGGAGCGCCACGATCGGACCGCTCGGCTCCGCCCCGGCCGTCTCGCGAACATAGGCGCGGACGGCCTCGGTTGAGAGGCCACGCAGCACCAGACGTACGTACCCGGGATTGCGGTTGAGCCCGGCGAGCGCGCCCGACAGCGGATCGCCGCGGGACACGTCCGTGTCGCGGTAGGTCGAGACGATGAGCATTCTCAGTTGAGGGATGGCGCGAGCCACGTGCTCCAGGAGCTGGACCGTTGGCCTGTCCGACCAGTGCAGGTCCTCGAGGACGACCACTATCGGGGACTCGGCGGTCATTGCCTCGAGCAGCGCGACGAAGGCGTCGAACAGGCGAAATTGGGCGGAGGCCGGGTCGATGATTGGCGGGGGAGCGTGCCCTCCAGCGGCCTCGGCCAGTTCCGGGAAGAGGCAGGCAAGCTTGCCCGCATGGGTGTCGCTCAGCGCGCCGACGACTGCGAACTTGTTGGTGCGGCCCCACTGACGGATGGCCTCGAGCCAGGGCCAATACGGAGGAGCCCCTGACGCCTCGTGGCTGCCGCCCCAGAGAACCTGAGCGCCACGTGCCTGTGCGTACACCTCGAGCTCGTGGCAGAGCCGGGTCTTGCCAATGCCGG
>JAKALX010000476.1 GCA_021823905.1 Chloroflexota bacterium
TCCACGCCTCGCGCACCCCGCCCGCCGCGCCCTCTCCGCGTCGTCGACGGTCGCCCGACCAAGGACCACCCATGGCATCGCTACCCTGCCGTCCGCCCCCGGCGCGCAAAACCCTGAACCCCACCCCCGATGCGTGGCCTACCGGCATGGAAGCGGGACTTGTAGGCCGAATCGCGCGGCCGTGTCGGCGCGGCCAGGACCACCTGCACGTCGCGTGGGGCATCATCGGCGTGGCGAAGCTACGACGGAAACCAGGCCGTTGGTATCGTCCAGCCGCTGGAGCGCGGTGGCTGGCACGTGGGACGAAGGCCTAGTATGGCGCGCGGATCGCCCTGAGAACGGTGTTTGCCAGATCAGGCGGAGCGTCGGCGGTCGCTCGCGCCGCGGCTTGGGCCGCGCTGAGGCGCCCGCTGCTCAGGCGCATGAAGTCCACCACGCTCATCTCGACGCTGACCGGCCTGTTTCCGCACGAGAGTTTCCATGCGCCTCCGGCCGGGCCGTTCAGCGTCAGGGTCACGGCGAAGCCTTTAGCGTGCGCGGACAGGAATGCCGACACGTCGGCGACGGCGCGGCGCACGAGCAGCCCGTCGTGCGCTGCCGTTTGCGCGAACGGCTTGCCCGTGGCGTCCGCGATGTCCAGGCGGTGGATCCACATGTCTCGTGGGAAGATCTCCTTCAGCAGCCGGTCGAGCGTCATGAGTCCAGTTGGCGCCACCGGTATCCGCACCTGCCGGGAAAGCCACGGCATCCGTTCACGCGATTGGATCGAGCGGGGAGTGCCTTCGCGGAGCTCGGCGATGACCTCCTCGATCGGCAACTCCCGTCGCCGGTCGACCTCAGCCTGGTTCAGCGCGTCGAGCTGGTTCATCCCGCTCCTGCGGTACCCGCGATTCGCGAGCGGCCTGGCCTGGGCGAGGAAGCCCCGCAGGCCGGCGCCCATCTGTACATGGCCCGCCTGGTGTGCGACAACGTCGCGGACATTCCAGCGGGTGCACGCCGTGGGGCGCTCCCAGTCTCCGGGCTCAAGCTGGTCGAGCAGCGACAGGAATGCCTGCAATTCAGTCGCGGCGAGCGTGGTCCACTCGGACCTTGAGAGCGGGCGAATGGCTCGTGCGTCGGTGACCTCGTAAGAGCTGGCGGTCGAAGTCACTGGTGCTCCTCCTCGTTCGGGGTTTCTCGTTGCATCCACGCCGCCCGGAACAGTTCGACGGCAGCGGGGATGAGGCTGCCAAACCGACCCGTTTCGGGCGGCGCGTTCGGCTCGTTGGCACGTTTGAGTGACGTCAGCCCCTGCATCACCGCGATGAGGAGGTCGCGGGCGGCCGCCGCATCGAGATGCGTCCGGAGAACGCCCGCGTCCTTCATTTCCTGCACCCACGCCGCGCTGTCCTCCAGCAGCCCCCGTGCCTCCGCGAGCGACTCTGGTCCTGGCTCGAAGCCGGGGACCGGCCGCTCGAACAGGAGGGAGTAGAGTTCCGGGTGCTCGTCCCCGAAGTTCATGAAGTCCCGGATCGCCGCCTCGACTGCCCCTTCGTTGACGCCGCTCGCAGCCCGCAGTTCCGCCAGGCGTGCGCGATACATCCGCATGCCGTTCAGAAACAGCGCGTCGAGCAGGGCCCGCTTGGCGGGGAAGTAGGTATAGAGGGATGGTGGGCGCATCCCGAGGCGGCGCGCGATCTCGTTCAGACTGAGGGCGGCCACACCTTCAGCGCGCATGATGCTGCGGGCTTCATCCAGGATGGACTGTCGCACGGCGTGGTACCCATGGTGGTGCGTCGACTTACTGGCAGTTGGAAATTCGATATTCATTCTTAAATCCGAATGATAGTAGAGAATCTGAACTCTGTCGAGTGCCAGGATTTCAGTCAGGCTGGCTCGAACGCGAGTCGGGCCGGCGAAGCTACCACGGAAACCGGGCCGTTGCTATCATCCAACCACTGGAGCGCGGCGATGGCGCGCGGGACGAACGAGGGCGTCGAAGGGCTGAGGGATAGGTTGCAGTACCGCCTCTGGCAGCTCGTGACCGCCGTGGTGCGCCGGCTGCCGCCCTGGGCAGGCTATGCCATTGCCGGCATCATCGGCACCGTTGGGTACTACCTCTGGCCCCGCGGCCGCCGCGCGATGCTGCGTAACTATCGCCGTGTTCTGCGCGGGGCGCCCGCCCGCGAGGTGCGCCGGACCGCCCGCCGGTCGCTCGTGAACTATTGCCGCTACCTCGCGGACTTCGTCCGGTTTCCGTCGCTGTCGCGCCAGCAACTCGTGGCGGCGGTGAATGGCGACGAGAGCTTTGCCGCGCTCGACCGTGCGTTGGAGCACGGCAAGGGCGCGATCATCGTCTGCATGCACTTCGGCAACTGGGATCTCGGCGCCGGCGCCGCTGCCGCGCGCGGCTACCCCGTGACGGTCGTCGCCGAGACGTTCCCAGACCCTCGCCTCGACGAGATGGTGGCGGGAGCCCGCGAGCGCCTCGGCATGTCGATCGTGAAGATGGAGAAGGCCGGGCCGTCGCTGCTGCGGGCGCTCAAGCACAACGGCCTCCTCGCGCTGCTCATCGACCGGTCGGTCCCCGGCGACGGCGTGCGCGTGGAGTTTTTCGGTGAGCAGGTCGAGGTGCCGGCCGGGCCCGCGCGCATTGCTCTCCGCTCGGGCGCCACGGTTATTCCAGCCGCGTTCGCGCGCCGCGACCCGAAAGGCATGGCGGTGCGGACGCTCACCGACTTTGGCATCACGTACGAGCCATCGGGCGACGAGACGCGCGACGTTCGCGAGCTGACGCAGGCGATCATGCGGTCCCACGAACGCTTCATCCGGGAGCACCCGGAGCAGTGGTACATGTTCCGCGAGATGTGGCCGGCGCGTGCGAAGGCAGCGGCGTCGCCATGAGGATGGCGCGGCTGCGGCTGATGCAGATCGCGGCGCCCGCCGCGCGGCGCTATCCGGGGTTGTTCTATCGGGTGGCGTCGGTCGCTGGCTGGCTGGCATGGCGGACGCGGCCAGCGTTGCGGCGGAATGTCACGCGCAATCTGCTGCCGCTCTGTGACGGCGACCTTGGCCGCGCGCGCCGCGAGGGCGTTCGTGTCTGCCAATACGTCGCTCAG
>JAKALX010000477.1 GCA_021823905.1 Chloroflexota bacterium
GCCGCGGCACCCGCGGCCGCAAGCGCTCGCTCTAGCGCCGGCCGCCACACTCTCCGTCGTGTGGTCCCGTCCGGGTGGAGGTGTGCCCGGTTGGGGCGTGCCCGCCGGCGGCGTTCCTGGCCGGCGTCTCGGTGATTGCCGCGCGGACCGCTTCACCCCGTGCCGTCTCGCTGTCTGACGGCGTGATTTGACCCGTTGTGCTCGCGGTCCCGACCCCCTACGGCCCGTCTGCCGAGCTGTAAAATGGCGATCAGGAGGGCCGCACCACAATGCAGCCGGACCGGATCGCCCACTTCGAGGTCATCGGCCTCGTCGGTTCGGGAGGGATGGGTGAGGTGTACCGCGCCCGCGACACGAGGCTCGGGCGTGACGTCGCGCTCAAGGTCCTGCCTGCGGAGTTTGCCGCCGATCCCGAGCGCCTGCGCCGCTTCGAGCAGGAAGCCCGCGCGGTTGCGGCGCTCAACCACCCGAACATCCTTGCGATCCATGACGTGGGGACGCACGAGGGCACCCCGTACCTGGTCACCGAGCTGCTCGAGGGCGAGAGCCTGCAGCAGCGCCTGCGCAGTGGAGCGTTGCCGGTCCGCAAGGCGGTCGAGATCGCGGTGCAGATTGCCCACGGGATCGCGGCGGCCCACGAGAGGGGGATCGTCCACCGGGATCTCAAGCCGGCGAACGTCTTCCTCACCAAAGACGGCCGCGTCAAGATCCTGGACTTTGGGCTCGCGAGGCTGACGCCGCTGCGCACGCCGGACGAGCAGGCGGGAGCGACGACGGTCATCGAGGCGACCGCCGCCGGGACGGTGCTCGGTACGGTCGGTTACATGTCGCCGGAACAGGTGCGCGGGCAGACCGTCGATCAACGCAGCGACATCTTCTCGTTTGGTTGCGTGCTTTACGAGATGCTGTCGGGGAAGCGGGCGTTTACCGGAGACTCGCCGGTTGAGACGCTCAACGCCGTCCTGAAGGAAGAGCCGCCGGACATCCAGCTGGGAGGCAAGCCGTTGCCGCCAGGCCTCGAGCGGATCGTCCGCACGTGCCTGGAGAAGCGGCCGGAGGAGCGCTTCCATTCCGCCCACGACCTGGCGTTCGCGCTGCAGACAGTGCCTGGTAGCGAGCCGACGCAGGAACCACCGGCCATCCCGCGCGCGCCTCGACTCTGGTGGAAGAGGACCGGCATCACCGTCGCCGGCGGTACGGCAGGAGCACTCCTGGCGGCCTTGATCGGGCTCGCCCTCTGGAAGCCCTGGCAGCGGCCTCTCGCCGCCGCCGGCACGATGAGCGCATCAACCGCTCGCCCGAGCTTGGTGGCCCTTCCCTGCAAGGTTCTGGGCTCGCCGGAGTCGGCGTACCTTACGGACGCCATTCCGAGCACCATTTCAACCTTCCTGGGCGAGGTGCAGGAGATCGACACCAAGATCCCGCCCACGAGCTTCGAGGTGGAGAAGGTCCACGGCGACCTGGACAAGATCGCCGCAGCCTACGCGGTACAGACCTTCGTCCTCTCGACGGCTACGGCCGAAGGCGATCACCTCGTGTTCAACATCCAGGTTGCCGACGCAAGGACGAGGAAGCTCCGCTGGAGCCACGAGTACAAAGGGAGCACGGCAGACTATACGACGATGGCGCACGAAGCGGCAGAAGGCATCTGCAAGGCGGTCGCTCCCAACGCGGCTGTCGTTGCGGCAAGCCCGAGAAACCACTCTCGCTCGGAGGCTGAGCTTGCCTTCCAGCAAGGCAAGTACTACGCCACCCGCTATCGGGGACACCTGGAACGTGGCGACTTCGAAAAAGCGCTGGCCGCCTTCAAACGCGCTCTCGCGCTCGACCCGAAGTACGCCGACGCGGCGGCCTGGATGGGGTACACCTACCACCAGACGGTACGGTACGGGACCGGTCACCTGCCTCCTGACCAGGCGGACTCGGAGGCGGACGCGTGGGCGCGCAGGGCTCTCGAACTTGACCCCACGTGCAGCATGGCCTGGGCAACACGGGTCGGGGTCATGACCCAGAAGCCCAACGCGAATTTTGAGAGGCAGATCGAGTGGTCGCTGAAGGCAGCCGATTTCGGTCCGAAGGATGCGCCCGCGCAGGAGATGTTCGCGATCGCGGGCGCAGCCACAGGCGGCGCCGAGTGGCTGGCCGTCGAGGTGCTTCGCGAAGCTCAAAGGCAGGACCCGTTGAGCTTCCCGACGTACGGCGAGCTGGCCCGCAGTCTCACGATTGCAGGCCGCCCCAAGGAGGCGCTGTCAGTCCTCGGCACGGCGCTTTCTCTCGACGCTGGCAACCAGTACGCGCTCATGATCAAGGTCATTACGCTGGTGGAGCTCGGGCGAGCGGCGGATGCCGCCGACCTGTTGCGGCGCCCGGAGCTCGGCTTGACCAAAAAAAGCCAGCAGTGGTTCGGACTCGTGAAACCGCTCGTGTCCATGGCCATCGGCAACGACCGCGACGCGCGGTCCTCCCTGCACGCGGCCAACGCCTACATCGCCGATCCGGAAACCGCTTGGAACGAACGGCAGGACGCGATCATGCTGTTGCTTCCAGAGGTGAATCGCCGCTTCGGAAGCGGCGCCGCACTAGATCTTCTCGTCCTCTCGACGAAGGGAGGCGGGACCTACCCGTACGACGCGCTCATGCTGCGGCCCGACCTCAAGGAGATCCGTGAAGACCCGAGGGCGATGGACGTCGTCCAGCAGACGAAAGCTCCGTTCACGACGCTGATCCGCATCCTCCAAAGCGCCCGGGCCAGAGGCGAGCTGCCCGAGTACCTCAAGAAGGCCATGGACGGCCTGCTCGAGAAACTCAGTGCGGAGGGGGCCTGGCCGTGAGTCGATCGAGAAGGTGAAAGGGAAGAAGGAAAAGGGGAGAGGGAAGACGTTTCCCTCTTCCCTTTTACTTTGTCGCTACGCGTGCTTCTTCGCGAAATCCTTCATGAACGCCACCAGGGTCTTGACGTTGTCGACCGTGACGGCGTTGTACATCGACACCCGGATGCCGCCGAGGTCGCGGTACCCCTTGAGCCCGACCATGCCGTTCGTCTTCGCCTCCGCGACGAACGCCGCGTCCATCTCCTCGTTCGGCAGGTTGAAGT